>JAMCZX010000049.1 GCA_023485205.1 Candidatus Omnitrophota bacterium
TGATGGGGAGAAAATTATTTTGATAGATGAAATTTTAACACCGGATTCCTCCAGATTTTGGGAATCCAAAACATATCAGGTGGGAAAATCCCAGGATAGTCTTGATAAACAATATATTAGGGATTATTTAGAAAGTATAAAATGGAATAAAAAAGAACCAGTTCCGATACTTCTCCCAAATATAGTAGAAAAAACAAGAGAAAAATATTTACAGATTTATGACATTCTTACATCTTAAATAAAAAAATGGAGACAGATATTAAAGAATTAGAAGATGGACTTATAATCAAAAAAAGTTTATTAAAAGGAGCAAAAATAAATATTAACTAAAAAATGATAGGAGGGAAATAATATGTTAGGAGATAGTTTTGGAAGATTGTTTAGAGTGACAACATGTGGAGAGTCATATGGTAAAGGAAAAGGGTCTGGACTTGCTGTTATAATTGATGGTGTCCCTGCTGGTTTAAAAATTACCGAAGAATATATTCAGAATGAACTTGATAAAAGAAAACCCGGTGTGGGAAAATTAAATAGTCCCAGGCTGGAAACTGATAAGTGTACAATTTTTGCCGGTATTGGACAGGATGGAGTGACAACAGGAGCCCCATTAGGTATAATTATTTATAATGTTGATACCCAGGATATACATATTCAGCAATATAGAGAATATAAAGATATATTTAGACCAGGACATGCAACATACCCGTTTTTTCTTAAATATGGTCAATATCAGGATTGGTGTGGAGCAGGAAGATCATCAGGAAGAGAAACTGTAGCCAGAGTTGCTGGTGGAGCAGTTGCCAAGTTTATTTTAGAGCAGAGAGGGATTGAAATTATTGCATATACAAAAGAATGTATGGGCATAAAAGCAAAAGAGATGAGATTTGAAGAAATAAAGAAAAATTATAGAAAAAACGAGATTAACTGCCCTGACCTACAGGCAGCTGATAAAATGGAAGAAAAAATTTTTGAAATAAAAGAAAAAGGAGATTCTTCTGGCGGAATTATTGAGGCTATTGCGCATAATGTCCCGCCTGGAATTGGAGAGCCTGTATTTGATAAACTCAGTGCGACAATTGCTCATGCTGTATGTAGTATCGGGGCAATAAAAGGTATTGAGTTTGGAGCAGGTTTTAAAGTGGGAAATATGACAGGTTTTGAAGATAATGACTCGCCCTATATTACCAAAGAAGGTAAAATAAGATTTAAAACCAATAATGCAGGAGGATTTTTAGGAGGCTTTAGCAATGGAGAAGATATTATTATAAGAGTTGCTGTCAAACCTACACCCACAATTTCTATACAACAGACATCTATAAATATGAGTACAATAAAAGAAGAAAAATTGAGTCCAATAACACGAAGGGATCCTACTCTTTTAGCAAGGATATATGCTGTGGTGGAAAGTATGATGGCAATGGCGATTTTAGATGGTATATATATGGCTGCTGCTTATGATGCAATGACAAACCTTGATGAAAAATGGATGAAATTAAAAGAATTATGATTAAAGAAACTACAAAGATTACAGGAATATTTGGTAATCCTATAGAACATTATCTTTCGTCTATTTTTACTAATGCTGTTTTTCAAGCATTAGGTTTTGACCTTGGCTATGTATTACGTAGTCCAACTCTATCCCAGAAATTTTCTTATGTGTGCAGCTCTTAGAATGTATTCTTCCAGATTTTCAGTTTTATTTTTTCTTAATAAACCTACAATATGGTTTGTTATTTCTTTATGTTCTTCATTTTGTTGAAAATCTATTGACAAATTTCTGATTTTTGCTTCAATGTCTTTCGGGCAAAAACCTGTATTGGGATTAAAATATTCGATAGCATCCCTTAAATCATTTTCAAAACCCACATAAACTTTTTTAATGAATTGGATATCTTTTTCATCCAAAACATTTAGAGCAAGAATTTCTGGCGGTAACCCTATTGAGTAAAGAGCTGCTGTAAATGTTATTGCTCTTGGTAATGTAATTCCACCTATATTACGTGAATAACCAAATAAACCTATATGTAATTTTCTTTTTCTTCTGGCAGGAATATATTTTGCAATTTTGTTAATCACTGGCGCTAATGTTATGATTTGTTTTTGATATTCCTGAGAGTATTTCATCATTATTTTCAGACATCTTTCCTCATCTACTTTATGAGGCATACCTGTTTTTCTTTTTTGCAGTTTTCTTATAGCTTCTATGACTTTTTTAGGGGGATTATCATATTTGAACGCTGATTGAATGGTAAATGTATGAACACTGGGATATTCTTCTATAATCCTTTCAACAGTTTGAGGCTTAAGATTTCCTCTAAAAGGAGCGGACCCTACACCAATGATAGGATATATTTTAATACCAATATCTTCTGATAATTTTTGTAACCTCTGAAGGGCAATTTTATTCAAAAGAACCGCTCCAATCATTCCATAATTCATTGCCGGGTCTGATCTCGCCAGAAAAATTCTTTGATAATCCACATCTTTATCCTGTAAATATTCTCTAAGAATATTGGTGGCATCAAGCATATGCTCCATATCTTCAAACAGAGGTATAACATTAATTTTCTCAGGTTTAAAATCTCCTATCCATTCAGCAACTGTTATGTCTCCTTCTCTAAATGTCTTATTGCTTTTCCCTATAACAAAATCACAATAATAGCGGTAAATTCTATCAATACTCTTATAAGAGGTAGTCATTGGCAAGATAACCTCAAATATTGGAAAGATATCTTCATTATAAAATAATTTAGCGATATCAAATGATCTTGGTATACTTTCCAATGTTTCCAATAAAATTTTCGCTTCTGCTTTTTCTATGGTAGGATTGGGGACTCTTACAGTTAGAAATATATCTTTACCTAATTTTTTTTCTTTGAAAAAATGTTCATATTTTGTCAATAATTTTTTAACAACGAAATTATCTACTTCCTTCCCTTCGGAATCCCACATTTGTTCATCACAACCTAAATAAGAAAACGCATAGTATGCTTCCTGTATCTCATCCTCTCCATCTAGTTCAATATTCTTTGCAAAAAATGGAGAATTTACATTATCAGGATGCTGTGTACTCATACATCTTGGTATTTTCATAATCTCTACCTCTTTATTGTTCAATTATTTTTTCAACCATCCACTCATTTGAAACCCATAAGCCGATTATCCTAACAAAAGATTTTAGATTTTTCAATCTGTTTACCGCTATACAAATATGTTTTTTGTGAGATTTATCATTCACAGGATTACCTGCACAATCAAAATGTCCCACTACAAAAAGGATACAAGAGTTATGTTTATCAATAGAAGTTTCTATTTTCAAGAGAATACTATTTATGTCATTTTTTTCATCAGATAGAATTCCATCCATTCCAGGTTCTGTAATTATATCAACATAATCAACACTGTAATTTTTCTTTATCCATCTTAT
Source organism: Candidatus Omnitrophota bacterium (assembly GCA_023485205.1). The sequence goes on from JAMCZX010000049.1 coordinate 3,428, forward strand.
TACAGGTATCTGCACTCTTCCATCCATACAATTTAAACAGACAGCAAATTTTCTTTTTTTGTTTTCAGTCATAAAAATATTTGTCCATTATAATTGATTTTCAAACTTTGGGTGAACTTAACATTGAGGACAAAAGTGTTATGGAATTTTATTTAATCTACGTGTGTTTTCTTTGTTTTCCAGTTGATTTGTACCTCCAGAATTTTCTATTTTAAATTGCCGCAATTTCTGAAGTTATAAATCTCTTGGAAAAAGCGGAATTACAATGAGTTTAGCAAAAGGCCCCGGCGTTTTACCACTAAATATGTAATTTCATTTAAATATGTAATTATACCCATTTTAATCCTTGTAATATGTTTACCATATAAACAGAATAACAGAATTCTGCTATTCTGTCAATCTATTGTATGAGTTGAGTACAGCGGTAACACTTTTTTATATGAAATTTGAGTTAAAAATTTTATAGGAGAAAAAAGAAAATATTTTTGTATAGATTTATTTTTAGCACAATGGTTCGTTGGTTCGTTTTCGTGTAGATTTATTATGTCCAATTCAGCATATAGATTTACCTGAAATTTTGAGGTATAATATTATAAATAAAAAAGATGAAAAGCATAAAATATTATTTGGAAACAACGGTGTTCAATTTTGTTTTTGCGGATGATGCCCTGGAGAAAAGAGAAATAACAAAAAAATTTTTGAAAATCATATCTGCTACGGTATACGAAATATTTATTTCTAAAACGGTAATTGATGAAATAGATTTAGCCATAGGACCCAAAAGAATATTTATGTATGAACTTATTGTGAAGTTTTCTCATAAATGTTTAAAATTATTAAAGAAAATATCTTGCCTACCCTTGAAACCCCTTATCAAACAATCATTAGGGCCGTTAGCTCAATCGGCAGAGCAGGGCACTCTTAATGCCAAGGTTGGAGGTTCAATTCCTCTACGGCCTACTTTGGAGGTATATACCCCCAAAACGGAGGGGGTGGGATTGTGCTGAAATTTTCAGGATGTATTACTGACGCACACTCTCCGTCTTCTTTGGAAAGCAATCTGTATGGCAAAAACAGACGGAGTGGTGAACCCATGGTTCAAACCCACCTTTGTAGAAGATTGCAAATCGGAGGGGGTGGGATTTGAACCCACGGTATCGCCTTGCGACGATACAACGGATTAGCAATCCGCCGCACTAGGCCTCTATGCGACCCCTCCATATTTAACTTGCAATATATAATATCATAAAAAGGAAATTATTCTTTTTCTTTTTGCTGAGAAGGGATTATATCTTTCAAAAAATTTCTTTTATGCACAGGAAAAAATTTAAGTTTTGAAAATAAGCTTATAAGTGAAAAAATTGTAACCCAATATAGATTTCCACATATTAAAAATCCTATAAAACCGGAAAATCCAATATAATCAACTATTACAAGCATATCAAGATTAAGAGATTGATATTCAAGGGCGTAATCAATATTTTTTTTATCAATTTTTTTCTTTATTCTATTTTTAAAAAAATTCATAATAGTTTCAAAAAAGAAAAATATAGCAATTCCGGAAAAATAAAGAAAATATTGTATATATCTTAAAGATTTAATTCCTGAATAAAAATTTGCAGGAGGATTAAAATGCCAAAAATATTTCATCAAAAATGCTAAACATATATATATCAAAGACATAACAAATAATATATATGATTCAATTTTTATAACTATCGATGGTTTTATAGAATTATTCATTTTTATCCTCTTCTATTATTTTAACATTAACATACATTATACACTAAAATTGACTTTTTGAATTTAAATATTTGTGGTATATTTATTTTTAGATATGTTTAGATTAATAAAAACACTTATAGGGCTTTTTATAATCTTTGGAATAGGATATTTATTTGGGATAAAAGGAATAAAATTCTATAAAATTCCTTCTAATTCTATGGAACCCACTCTTGTAAAAAATGAAAGAATTATTGGAATCAATGTATCTCCTTCGGATTTAAAACGGGGAGATATTATAACTTTTCTTTATCCAAAGGTAAGTAAAAAACTACTTGTCAAAAGAATTATTGGTCTGTCTGGAGATACAGTTTTAATAGAAAATGGAAATGTGTTTATTAATAATAAAAAAATAATAGAACCTTATATTAAAGAGAAACCTGTTTATAGTTTAAAGGCTAAAGTTCCAGAAGGTGATGTATTTGTTCTGGGGGATAATAGAAATAATAGTTATGATAGTAGTATTTGGGGACCTCTTCCTATGAAAGATATTCAAAAAAAAATTATTATGATATATTGGCCATTTAAAAAAATTTCACTTTTATCTACAAGGCCTACCTTTAAAATTAAAGTTAAAATACCTCTTCATAAATATTAAAACAAAAAGGAGTAAACGTTTTTATTTGACAAAATGTTTACTCCTTTAAAAATACTAAACAAAAAAAATTATTTTACAGCCTTTTTCAATTCAGAACCTGCTTTAAATACAGGAATATTTTTTGCTGGAATTTTTATAGATTCACCCGTTTGTGGATTCCTTCCTGTGCGTGCTTTTCTTTTTGATACTTTAAATGTTCCAAAACCTATAAGTGTGACAGGATTACCTTTTTTTAAAGAAGATTTGATTGCATCAAATACAGTGTCTACTGCTGATGCTGCATCTTTTTTGGTAGGAAGTACTTTTGCTACAGATTCAATTAATTCAGATTTGTTCATTCTTTTCACCCCCTTTCATTAATGTATTTATTTATATTTTAGAAAAAATATAACACCCCTTATGATATTTGTCAAGTTTTTTTATTTGACGGATAAGGCTTTTCACCTTATTGTAAAAATATGAAAACAAAAATTATTAATAAAATCAGAGAGTTTATTAGTAAGCATAATCTTATAAATCTGAATAAAACTTATATTATCGCTGTTTCTGGTGGCCCTGATTCTGTATGTCTTATGGATATACTATCTAAAATTTATAAAAATAATAAAAAAAATTTTATTATTGCATATATACACCATGGATTAAGAAAAGAAGCTGATAAAGAGATTCACTTTGTAAAAAAAATTTCAACTGGTTATGGATTTTCTTTTTATTGCAGAAAAATAAAGATAAACAAACAAAAAGGCAAATCTATTGAGAATGAAGCAAGAAAAAAAAGATATCAGTCCTTAAAAGACCTGGCAAAGAAAAAAGGATGCGACGGTATTATTACAGGGCATACCCTGGATGACCAGGCAGAAACAATACTTCTTAATATGCTTCGTGGCAGTGGTCTTACAGGATTATGTGGAATGAGGCCGGAAGTAAAAATAGGGAGAAATAAATCTGTATCTATTATAAGACCTCTTCTTTTTATATCCAAGAAAGATATTCTTGAATATTTAGAAAAAGAAAAATTAAAATTTCAAACAGATAAAAGTAATTTTGATTTAAAGTATAGAAGAAATTATATAAGATATAAGATATTACCTGTTATTGAAAAAATAAATACGGGATTTAAAAAAAATATTGGTAATTTATCTATTATTCTTCAAGCCGATAGTGATTTTATAAAAAGCAAAGCAGAATATTATTATAAAAGGATATCTGAAAATTTTATAGATAACATTGTAATTGATTTTAAAAAATTCACACTTTTACCCATTGCTTTACAAAGAGAAATTGTTAAAAAGGTTATTAAAGAAATAACTAAATCATTATATAGTCCGCCTA
>JAMCZX010000013.1 GCA_023485205.1 Candidatus Omnitrophota bacterium
TATGCCTCAAAAGAAGAAAAAAAACATTATTCGCTATGATTCCTGAATATATTATTTCTTTTTCAACAGATGATATTCCGATTGAAAAAGTGGATTGCTTGATTATTGGCTCAGGGGTTGCAGGTCTGCGGGCTTCTCTGGAATTAAAAGGGCTTAATATATTAATTGTAAACAAAGAATCAATTTTAGATAGTTGTTCCTATAATGCCCAGGGTGGTGTGGCTGTATCCCTTTCTCCAGGAGATAATCCTCAATTACATCTAAAAGATACACTTAAAGCAGGTTGTTTTTTAAATAATGTGGAATCTGTTAAAATTCTTGTGGAACAGGGACCTGCCCGGATTAAAGAATTAATATCCTGGGGAGCAGAATTTGATAAAGAAAACAATGATTTTGACTGGACCATAGAAGCTGCTCATTCAGCAAAAAGGATTCTCCATTCTCATGGAGATAAAACAGGCAAAGAATTAGTCCGGGCTCTTTTAAAAAAATTTCATGAAACTATAGGCAATAAAATTGCTGAAGGATATTTTTTGATTGACCTTGTGGCAATTGAAAATAAAATATGCGGAGCAATTCTTTTTGATAAAAAAAAGAAAAAAAATATTCTTATATATGCAAAAAAAATTATTCTTGCTTCCGGAGGCGCAAGTCAGATTTATCAGGAAACAACAAATCCTTTTTCCATAACAGGTGATGCCCAGTCAGCTGTTTTAAGGAAAAATGGCATTTTAAGCAATATGGAGTTTATACAATTTCATCCAACAACTCTCTATCTTGCAGGAGCGCCAAGATTTTTAATTTCTGAATCTGTCCGTGGAGAAGGTGGGATTTTATTAGATAAACAGGGTAATCAATTTATGGAATTTTACCATCCTTTAAAAGAACTTGCTCCACGGGATATTGTAAGCAGGGCTATTATTCAGCATATGAAATCCACTTCTTCTCACTGTGTTTATCTTGATATCAGAAAACTTTCTTCTTCTTTTATAAAGAAAAGATTTCCTGGAATTTACAAAACATGTCTTCAGTATGGTCTGGATATCACAAAAAATCTTATTCCTGTAAGACCTTCAGCCCATTATGTTATGGGTGGAATACAAACAGATATATCCGGAAGAACATCCCTGTTAAATCTTTTTGCCTGTGGTGAATGCGCAGATGCCGGTGTTCAGGGGGCAAACAGGCTTGCTTCAAATTCTCTTTTGGAGGGACTGGTTTTTGGCGAAATAGCAGGAAGAACTGTCAGAGAGGAAATAGAAAAAAATATTTATAATCATGAAATTCAAACCTCTTATTTACTAAAACAAAAAGAAAGATTATTTATAGATTGTGAGGATTTGCGTCGTTCAATAAAAAGTCTTATGTGGAAAAATGTTGGAATTGAACGACATGGTGATTTATTAAAAGAAACTATAGAAAGACTGGATAATTGGACAAGATATGTATTTTTTAAGGAATTTTTTGATATCTCAGGCTGGGAAATTCAGAATATGCTTATACTGGGTAAAGCTATTACTGTTTCTGCTTTAAGAAGACAGGAAAGCAGAGGAGCCCATTATAGAATAGATTTTCCCCAGACAAATGATGTAAACTGGAAAAAAAATCAGATAATAACCAAAACAGATTTATACCCGGACAAGTAATTGAGCAAGATAGGTAGTTTTATTAAAATAAGTTTGGATTGTCTTTTCAGCCTTCGGCTGATTCGCCGTGCTGTGTGGCGAAGAGATGAGAAGAGCAATCCATAACTTAGCTCTTCCTTTAGATAAAAGAATTTTTATACCTAGATAGGTAATTGTGTGATATAATACCCTTATAGGGTTTAAAATTATTCATTTTATTAACATAAAGAACAAGGGAGGATAATATGTTTATAGGGATTGTTGTAGTTTTAATAATATTAATATGGCTTATAACAAATACAATAAAGATTGTTCCTGAATATGAAAGAGGTGTGGTGTTCAGATTGGGTAGACTTATGGGCGCTCGTGGGCCGGGTCTTTTCTTGCTGATTCCCGGTATTGAAAAGATGGTAAAGATGAGCCTTCGAACAATTACTTTTGAAGTTACACCTCAGGAAATGATGACAAAAGACAATGTCCCTGTTCAGGTAAATGCTGTTATATGGTTTAGGATAATAGACCCTTCTAAGGCTGTTGTAAATGTTGAAAATTTCAGTCTTGCCACTATGCAAGTTGCTCAAACAACTCTTAGGAGTGTTCTTGGTCAGGTGGACCTTGACAGTCTGCTTTCAGACAGGGAAACAATAAACAGTAAACTTCAACAGATTATAGATGAACAAACAGCCCCCTGGGGAATAAAAGTAAGTCTTGTTGAGGTCAAGGATGTTCAGGTTCCTGATACAATGAAGAGGATGATGGCAAGACAGGCTGAGGTGGAAAGAGACAGACGGGCAAAGGTTATTAATGCAGAAGGGGAATTTCAGGCAAGTGAGAAACTTGTTATGGCGGGTCAAAAGATGTCAGAAAACCCTCTGGCTATTCAATTAAGATATTTACAGACAGCAACAGAAATAGCTTCTTCTGACAAGACTTCCACGCTTGTTTTCCCTATACCTATAGAGTTATTCAATCTGTTTACAAAAATAATAGATAATAAAAAACCAGCAGAAGAAACAGAAAATAAAAAAACAGAAGATAAATAATTAAATTATGCCTGAATTTGAAAATATTGGCATTGTAGGTTTGGGTTTCCTTGGGGGTTCATTAGGGCTTGCTATTAAAAAAAGATATATTGCTAAAAAAGTTTTGGGTTTAACAAGAACACATGAAACACTTATAAAATCTGAAAAAATTGGAGCGATTGATAAAGGATTCACATCTTTTAAAGAATTTATAAATGAGGTGGATTTTTTAATTCTTTGCGCTCCGGTTCTTTCAAATAATAAATATATTAAGGATATTATTTCTTTTAAACCTGAATTGTTTTTTACAGATATAGGCAGTACAAAATCTTCAATTGTAAAATATGTTGATTCCTGTTTTTCAGATTATCATAATTTTGTAGGTTCTCATCCAATTGCAGGGTCTGAAAAAAAAGGTATTGATTTTTCAAATTCTGATATTTTTGAGAATAAAATAATAATCTTAACCCCGGGAGAAAAGAGTAGTCCATTATCTGTCAGTGGAATAGAAAAATTCTGGAAATCTCTTGGTGGGAAGACTTTTATTATGGATTCAGAAAAACATGATGAAATCCTTGCATATACAAGTCACTTTCCGCATGCTGTCATATTTACCCTGTGTAAAACCTTAGAGGAGAAAATAAATAATAAAGAGTTTTCATTGAGTGTTGGCAGTGGATTAAAAGATACAACCCGGATAGCATCAAGCAGCGTGGAAATGTGGGAAGAAATATTTTTAGATAATAGTTTAAATGTTTTGTTGTTAATTGAAAAATTTAAAAAAGAACTGGATGAATTTGAAGATATTCTTAAAAGCAAAGATATATCAAGACTGGAAAAATATTTATACCAGGCTAAAAATATAAGAAAAATAATAGAACAAAATGGACAGAAAAAATATTCTGAAAAAAGTTAAAAATGTAGTAATAAAAATAGGAACACAGGTCTTAATTCATGAAAATAACAGGGTGGATACCTCAATAATTGAACATCTGGGAGAACAGATTGTATGGCTTATTTCCCAGGGGAAAAGAGTGGTAATTGTCACCTCAGGGGCAATTGGCGCCGGTATTCAGATACTTGGATGGAAAAAAAGACCTGAAGAAATTGAAAAACTTCAGGCTGCAGCAAGTGTCGGGCAGAGTAGACTTATGAGATTATATGAAAGAATTTTCAGAGAGGAGGGATATAATGTTGGACAGGTTCTTCTTACAAGGGATATTTTTGAAATTAAAGAAAGAAGAGAAATGGCAAAACTCACATTAAAGACACTTCTTGATAATAACATTATTCCAATAATTAATGAAAATGATGCCATAGCAGTTGAAGAAATAAAATTTGGTGATAATGACTATTTATCCTCCCTTGTTGTTCATCTTCTTAATGCGGATTGTCTTATTTTGCTTACAGATGTAAATGGATTTTATGAGTTAGACCCAAAGCATAATAATAATATAGAACCTGTAAAAGAAATAATATGGAATTCACAGCAAATGAATAAAATAAAACAGGTTGCTAAAAAAGGCAGTCCATCTTTAAAAGGCGTGGGTGGTATGGTTTCCAAAGTAGATGCAATTGATAAAGTTTTAAGAGAAAATAAAATATGTATTATTGCAAATGGTAAAAAATCATGGATTCTTAAAGACATATTTCAGAAAGAAAACATAGGAACTCTTTTTTTACCTGGGATTAAATAATATTGGAGGAATGAATATATGACCTGGCAGGAAATAATTAAACAACAGATTAAAAATGTAAAACAGGCATCTTTTGAATTTTCACAGTTAACCGGAGAAAAAAAGAATAAATTTTTATTAATTCTATCATCTCTTCTGGAAGAAAAAAAAGAGGAAATAATTCATGAAAATTCAAAAGATATAGAACAATGTAAAAAAAATAATTATTCCAAGTCTTTTATAGACAGACTGCTTTTAACTCCTGAAAGAATAAGTAAAATGTCAAATTCCTTGAAAGATGTATCTGCTTTAAAAGACCCTGTGGGTGAAATATTTTATCAGACTGTCAGACCAAACGGGCTTATTATAAAAAAAATAAGGGTCCCGATAGGGGTTATTGGTATTATTTATGAGTCCCGTCCGGATGTTACTATTGAGGCTGCAAGTCTTTGTATAAAGTCCGGTAATTGTGTGGTTCTTAAGGGAGGAAAAGAATCCATAAATTCCAATATAATTTTGACAAAAATTATACAACAAGCCCTTAAAAAAACAGAAATAAATTCCAATGGTATTCATTATATTTCCATAGGCGGGCGTCAGGCTGTAAGATTTATATTGAAAATGAAAGAATATATAGACCTTATTATTCCAAGAGGGGGGGAATCCTTGATTGAGGCGGTGACTAATTATAGCCGTATTCCTGTTATAAAGCATTATAAAGGGATTTGTCACACCTATGTGGATATAGATGCTGACCTTGCCATGGCGCAGAATATTTGTTATAATGCTAAGATTCAAAGACCTGCCACATGTAATGCCATGGAAACTCTTCTTGTCCATAAAGGTATAGCAGAAAAATTTCTTCCTGATATGGCTAAAATATTTAAACAGGCAAATGTTGAAATGCGCGGTTGTCCGGAAACATTATCTATTCTTCCTGATATTATTTCTGCAACAGAAGAGGATTGGGATAAAGAGTATCTGGACCTGATACTTTCAATAAAAATTGTCCAGGATATTGATGAAGCCATTGCCCATATAAATAAATACGGGACAAAACATTCTGATGCTATCATTACTAATAATCAAAAAACTGCGGAAAAATTTTTGTTGTCTGTTGATTCTGCATGTGTATATCATAATGCTTCAACCAGATTTACAGATGGTGGAGAATTTGGAATGGGAGCAGAAATTGGCATTAGTACTGATAAGATTCATGCAAGAGGTCCTATGGCTCTGGAAGAACTTACAATTTATAAATACCTGATATATGGAAATGGGCAGGTAAGAAAATGACAGATAAAAATATTAATCTTGGGATTTTAGGAGGTTCTTTTGACCCTGTGCATATAGGTCATCTTATTATTGCCCAGACAGCCCTTTATCAATTTAATCTTGATAAGGTTATTTTTATTCCTTCTGGTAAACCTTCCCATAGACATCTTCCGATTGCAGATAGTTCTGACAGATTCAAAATGGTTGAACTTGCCATAGAAGATAATCCTGATTTTGAAATTTCTGACATGGAAATTAAAAATAATGCTGTTTCTTATACCTATGATACTATTCTGGAAATAAAAAAAAATTTTCCAGAGGCAGATATATTTTTTATACTGGGTAGTGATGCTTTTGATATTATTGAAAAATGGAAAAATATTAATCTTTTATCCAGAGAAGTTGTTTTTCTGGTTGCATCCAGGGATAAAAAAAAAGAAATAAAACATTCCCCGGATATTAAAAATTTTTTTATTGATAATTTTTGTATAGAAATATCATCAAGTTCTATAAGGAATCTTTGCAAAGATAAAAAATCCATTAAATATCTTGTTCCTGAAAAAGTCAGGGAATATATTGAAAGGAAACATTTGTATGAGTAATGAAATAATTGGAAAAATAAAAGAAACAGTGGAATTGGCAGAAAAAGAAATTAAAAATATAAAAAATAATGATGAATTAGAACAATGGCGTATAAAATATCTTGGAAGAAGCGGTTTTATTTTATCTTTTACCAGGGAAATAAGTAGTATGCATGATGATTTAAAACCTCTGGCAGGCAAAGAGATAAATAAATTGAAAAAAATTCTTACAGGTCTTTATGAAGAAAAAAAGAAAGAAATAGATTTGTCTTATGTGATAAATGAATTAGGACATAAAAAAGAAGTTCTTATATATACCTACCCGGGTAGAGAACCTGATTTTGCATATTTTCATCCTATTACGATTATAACAAAAAGTATGATTAATATTTTTAAAAAAATGGGTTTTGGTATTTGGACAGGACCTGAAATTGAGACAGATTATTATAACTTTTCTGCATTAAATACTCCGGAAAATCATCCGGCAAGAGATATGTGGGATACTTTTTATCTTGATTATTCTAAAGGTATTCTTTTAAGAACTCATACCAGCCCCATTCAAATAAGAACAATGGAAAGATTTAAACCTCCATTTCGTATAATTGCTGTGGGAAAATGTTTTCGTAAGGATGCCTTTGATTCTTCACATTCTCCTGTATTTCATCAGATGGAAGGCTTGATGGTGGGTTTTGATATAAATTTTGCCCATCTTAAAGGGGCTTTAATATATTTTTTATACTGGGTAGTGATGCT
>JAMCZX010000023.1 GCA_023485205.1 Candidatus Omnitrophota bacterium
CTGGCAGTTTGTGGAATTGCAATATCTTTTGGTATTTCTTCATCTATAATTCAGAAAACTATTGAAGAATTTATTCCTGTTTCACATAGAATTGAAACAATCGCAGAAAAAGAAGGTATTATTTATATAGATGATTCCAAGGCAACAAATATTGATGCAGTAAAAAGAGCCTTAGAAAGTTTTTCTTCAAAGAAAAATATTATTCTTATAATGGGAGGCAAAGATAAAGGTTTTTCTTTTATGCCCTTAACAAGCCTTATATCTGAAAAGGTAAAATATCTTGTGCTTCTTGGTCAGACTGCAGAAAGGATAAAAGACCAATTAAAAGAAAGTAATGTTCCTCAAAAAATTGTCAAAACCATGGAAGAAGCAGTTGTATTATCTTCACAAATAGGGCAAAAAGGTGATATAGTTCTTCTTTCTCCGGGATGTTCATCTTTTGATATGTTTAAAAATTACCAGGAGCGTGGAGATGTCTTCAAAAGAGTGGTCCAATCTTTATTATAAGTGTCTTATTATATGTGTAACTTTATGGGTTTGGGGAATGGTGATGGTTTTAAGTTCTTCTACTCCCTCAGGCATACAAAATACAGGTAATGCTTTTTATTATTTTGAAAAGCAGTCTATATTTTTTTTTCTTGGATTGGGTTTATTTATGTTTTTTAAAAATTTTCCATATCAAAAACTAAAAAAGTTTGCCAAACCGTTTGTTATTCTTTCATTTTTTCTACTTGTTGGTGTTATTGTTTTAGGCCATATAGTAAAAGGAGCAAGAAGAGATATAGGATTTGGACCTTTGGAATTTCAACCTTCAGAATTAGCAAAGGTGGCATTTATAATATATCTTGCAGATTTTTTTTCAAGGAAATACGGTAAAAAAATGGTTTTAAAAGATTTTACCGCACCTTTAATTGTTCTGGTTTTTATGATGCTTCTGTTAATAAAAGAACCTGATTTTGGAAGTACTGTCCTTATTTTTCTTTATGCAGTAGGGCTATTATTCCTTGCTGGAATGAATTTAAAAATCATATTTGGTTTTATAGGTTCATTTATTCCTATAGCAGTTGTGCTGGTGGCTATGGCACCGTATAGAATGAAAAGAATAATAGGGTTTTTGCATCCAAACCAGCATCCTTATGGTATAGGATATCAGATTATTCAATCTCTTATTTCTTTGGGTTCAGGAGGGATTTTTGGCGTGGGAATTGGAAATGGGAAACAAAAACTTGCATTTTTACCTGAGTCATATAAAGATTATGTTTTTGCAATTATTGGTGAAGAGACAGGACTTATTGGTACTATAGGAGTAATAGCCCTTTTTACTGTATTGGTTTTAATATGTTTATATGTTTCAAGAAAAACAAAGGACCCATTTGGGAAATATCTTGCAAGCGGGATAGGTCTATATTTTGGATGCCAGGTATTACTTAATATAGGTGTTGTGATAGATATATTACCTTCAAAAGGTACCACACTGCCTTTTTTCAGTTATGGTGGGTCTTCTTTGGTAATGAGCATGGCAACACTTGGCATTCTTTTTAGTATCATAAAAGGTTTAAGGACAGAAGAAGAAATTCCTATTATTTCCTCTCCTTTATAATTTTTTTAGATATTTAGTTTATATTTTATTTACTAATTCCCATAATTTTTCCATATAATATAGATAATTTGAATATGGTACATCAGGTGGAAGACTATGGTCAGGCCCAGCAATATAACCTCCTTTTTTTATAAGAGGTTCAACCCTTTTAAGTTCCAAATCAATAGCTTGTTTACTTATTGCAAGAGCTCTTTTATCAATTCCATTCCAGATTCTTAATTTTTTACCATATTCTTTTCTGACTTTATTTACATCCATACCACACTGAACTTCAAATGGATAAAGGGTATTTATACCTGCATCAAGCCATATAGGAATTAATGAAGACATATTTCCATCACTATCAAGAGAAATAAATTTAACCCCTTTTGAATAAAGAAAATCCACAACTTTTTTATATCTTGGAAAAGCAAATTTTCTGAATATTTGAGGTCCGACCAGTGGCCCTGTTTTAAATGCCATATCTTCCCAAAATCCAAATACATCAATATCTGTATATGTTAAGATTTTATCCATCATTGAAATAAGAAAATCAGCTAAATCATCCATTATTTCTTCTACCCATAAAGGGTCATCATAAAAAAGCATACAGGCTTTCTCAACGCCTACAAGTGCCCGTAATCCTCCAAAGAATCCTCCATGTCTATCTGCAATAATAATAAATGGATGTTCTCTGTTTTTAAATGAAGAAAGTTTTTCTTTGTAATCAGGACCAATTCTTGATGATAAATCAGGCTGCATTTTTTCTTTCATAAATTTTCTATATTCCTGTCTTGTTTCAATGGGGAATCTTATAAATTGCGGCATTGAAGAATCCGGATTATCTTTTTTTTCCCGCATAGTTATTCCTTCTTCATTAATATATACTATTGTGTTTTCATCCTCAGATATAATTTTTTTTTCAAATGGAGGATTGGGATAAAACCACCTACCATACCAATCCCACTTATCTGTTTTAGGGAATTTTGGAGGATTATTAGGGTCAAATCCTTCTTTTTTCCATCTTTCAATTGTTTCATTCCATCCTCCTGGAGAAAGATAAACACTTCTATCAACAGATTTATAATTCATTATATTACAAAATCTTTCTTTATCAGTCATTTTTTGTCCTATGTTTATTTATATTATAAAAATATACAATTAATTCTGCAAATTTAATATATTAAATTAAATATACAGTACTAAAAATTATTTTATTTTTTTTATTTATTTTACAACTCTTTACAAATAATAAAAATTAAAGGTATAATTAAAAATAAGAGTGATTAAAAAAGGAGATGATAAAAATGTGTAAAACATGCGGATGCACTCCCTGTAAATGCGGAAGAAAAATAGTTAAAGGCGTTTGTGAAAAATGTGGGAAAGAGTATGATAAATGTACATGTGAAAAAACAAAATCAGAAGTAAAATGATAAAAATATGCTTAAGATTAAAAATGTCAGGGATTCAAAAACCAAAGAAGATGGTTTTAGAATTTTAATTGATAGACTCTGGCCTCGTGGAATTACAAAACAAAAAGCCGCTATAGATTTATGGCTTAAAGATATTGCCCCAAGTAATGAGTTGAGAAAATGGTATTCTCATGATGAAACAAAATGGGAAGAATTTAAAAAACGGTATTTTGAAGAATTAAAAGACAAAAAAGATTTACTGAAAATAATATTAGACAAAGAAAACCAAACCAGTGTAACATTAATTTTTGATTCTAAAAGCAAACTTAATAATGCAAAAGCCCTTATAGAATATATAAAAAAATAACTTTAGAATAAAAAGGGGATTTTATGGAACAAATAAAAAATCCGTATGAATTTTCTTTAAATTTTGAAATTGAAGGTGTAAATTTATATCTGAAACTTGCCAGGGAAACCAAAAACATTTTAGGGAAACGTCTTTTTTATACATTAGCCAGGCAGGAAATTGAACATGCTCAAAGATTTGATGAAATTTATACTTTGATTTTAGAGAAAAAAAATATTAAAGAAATAAAATTTGAAAATAGTAATATAAATAAAGTGGAAGATGAAATTAAATTATTTTTTACTAATGTTAAAAAATTTTCTCTTAAGGATAATGTAGAAGATACTTCTTCTTATGATCTTGCTATGGAAATGGAGGAAAAAACAATTAAGGTGTATACTGATTTTCTACAACAATCCGGCAAAGAAGAAGAAAAAGATTTCTTCCGACAGTTATTAAAAGAAGAAAACAAACATTTAGAGGCTCTTAAAAATGTTTATTCTTATCTAAAATCCAGTGGAGATTGGTTTAAAGAAGATGAAAGTAAAATATGGAATTGGATGAATATATAAAAAATTGATTTTTTTTAAAAAGGAGAAAAATTATGGCCAAAACAAAAGTTCTTGTGCTTTATTATAGTATGTATGGAAATATTTTTACAATGGCAAATGAAATAGTAAAAGGGATAAAACAGGTTAATGATGCTGAACCTGTTTTAAAACAGGTTCCGGACCTTCTACCTGAAGAAATAATACAAAACAATTTAGCAATAAAACAAGCAAAAGATATGCAAAAAGATGTTCCAATAGCGAAAGTATCTGACTTAAGAGATTGTGATGGTTTGATAATAGGAACTCCTACCAGATATGGCAATATGTGTGCTCAGGTAAAAAATTTTCTTGATCAGACAGGAAAAATTTGGGAAGAAGGTGTGCTTATAGGTAAACCCGCAGGCATTTTTACTTCTACAGCAACACTTCATGGTGGACAGGAAACAACAATAATATCTACAATGATTCCACTTTTTCATCATGGAATGATAATAGTGGGTGTGCCTTATAGTGTAAAAGAACTTTTTACTACCAAAACAGGTGGGACACCTTACGGTCCCAGTCATGTTTCTGGATTAGGTCTTAACCCATTAAGTGAAGAAGAAATATACATTTCAAAATTTTTAGGTAAAAGAGTTGCTGAAATAGCAATAAAACTAAAATAAGACTAAAGAAGATAAAAAAACATGGAAATTACAAAAAATATTTATTCTGTTGGAGTTGTAGATTGGAATTTAATAGATTTTCATGGATATGAAACTCCTTATGGTTCTACATATAACGCATATCTAATAATTGACAATAAAATTACACTTATTGATACAGTAAAAAATTCTTCTGGATTTTTTAATCAAATGATAGAAAATATTTCTTCTATTATACCGATTGAAAAAATAGATTATGTTATTTCCAATCATGCTGAAAGGGACCATTCTGGTGGAGTTTTAGACCTTATGAAACAATTACCTGATGCTATTTTTCTTTGTTCTCCCCATGGAAAAGACAATCTGGAAAAACAGAGAATTTTACCTTTAAAATATAAAGTCGTTGAAAATATGGAAGAACTATCAATTGGAGCAAGAACGCTAAAATTTTTTCATACCCCGCTTGTTCATTGGCCGGATTCTATGATGACATATCTTAATGAAGACAAAATTCTTTTTTCCAATGATGGTTTTGGTCAGCACTATGGAAGAAGTTATGTGTATGTTGATGAAGCAGGAATAAATATTATTTTAAAAGAATCTGCCAAATATTATGCCAATATCTTAACCCCTTATGGTTCTTCTACTTTAAAGGCATTAAATATATTAAAAGATTTAGAAATTCAAATGATTGCTCCTGCCCATGGTTTAATATGGAGAAATAAACAGGATATAAAAACTATTATTGAACACTATACAAGATGGGCAAATAATGTTGTTGGGGATAAAACACTAATAATTTATGATACAATGTGGGGTTCTACAGAAATTTTAGCAAATATATGTTATCAACAATTATCTTTGGCTGGAATAAAAACTGAAATGTTTAATGTGTCCAAAAGAGATGTTTCAGATATTGTTACAGAAATTTTAGATTCTAAATTTGTTATTTTTGCTTCTCCGATACTTCATAATCAGATACTTCCTACAATGGGAAAGCTTCTTGTTTATTTATCCGGGCTTAGATTTTTAAATAGAAAAGCATGGAGTATTGGTTCTTATGGCTGGGCAAAAAATTCATTCAATAAGTTTGAGGAATTTATTAAGAATGCTGCTTTTGATTTAGTCTCTTCAGGATTTTATATTAAATTCAAACCAACAGAAAAAGAAATAGAAGACCTGAAAAAGAAATTAAAAGAAGAAATAATGCCTCTTATTTTATAGATATTAATTTATACTTTCTATTTTTTCTTTCTTTGTAGTTCTTAAAGTATTTATAATATTTTGTGGAATTCTGGCTTTTATAAGTTCTTCTTCCGGAAATATATCTGAAAATCTGGTAAGAATATCCAGGATAATTTTTTTTCTTTTTTCCCCTACACCAGCAATATTTTCTATATATGAGTATGTAATCTGTTTTTTCCTTAATTTTAGATGATAAGATAAAGCAAAATGATGTGCCTGGTCTCTTATTTGTTGAATCAGATGAAGTTGGGGGGAATCTTTGGGGAGAATAATCGGCGCCCTGTCTTTTTCTGTATAAATAATTTCTTCTTTTTTGGCAATTGAAATTACTGGAATAGTAATTTTTATTTCTTTAAGAATAGTAACTGCACTCATTAATTGTCCTTTTCCTCCATCTATAAGAATTAAATCAGGTCTGTTTTCTTTTGTAATCTTTTCAAATCGTCTTTTTAAAACCTCTTTTAACATCTGATAATCATCAATTCCTTCAACAGTTTTTATCCTGAACCTTTGATATTTTTCTTTTATTGGAATTCCACCTATAAAAACCACTTTACTTCCTGTTGCCAAATCTCCTCCAAGATTTGAAATATCATAACCCTCAATAACAACAGGTATCTTATCAATCTTTAAAATATTTGCTAAATTAGATAAGACATTTGTTTTTTGATATTCAATAAGTTCTTCTTCTTTTCTCCATGGAATTCTTTTTTCCATTTTTTCAAGTAATGTAATTCTTTCAGAAATTATTTTTGCTTCTTCAAAATCCCATTTTTGTATATATTCCTGCAATTCCTTTTTTAATTTTTTTATATATTTTCTATATTCTCCTGAAAAAAATTTTTTTATCCCTTCAATTATTTCTTTATATTTTTCAATTTCCACCTTACCGGTACAGGGTCCTGCACATTTTTTAATATAAAAA
>JAMCZX010000020.1 GCA_023485205.1 Candidatus Omnitrophota bacterium
GAACAGTTTCTCCATCTTCTAAAAAGACAACCCTTAAGTATTTTCCCACCTCTTCCAATTGTATTTCCAGAGATTTTTTTTAGAGACCTCTTTTAATTTTTTTGACAGAAACCCATTCTGTCAAAAATAAATCTATGTTTAGTGGTATTCATTGTGCCATAATAAAATCTATTCCAAAGCAGCGGGAATTATTTTTGTCAAATACTCCAAACGAGAGTAAAATATAATAATGAAATGTACACATTATTTCACCTTTGTAAAAAAAAGACCTGATAGAGCGATTATTCAGGAAAAATGGATATTATCAGCAATGGATAATCCTTTGAAAATTGAAATACAAAAAGATGGAAGAATAAGAAAATGGAAATATATTGAAGAGGTGGGAAAATACTTAAGGGTTGTCTTTTTAGAAGATGGAGAAACTGTTCATAACGCTTTTTTTGATAGAGATTTCAAGGAGGAACCACAATGAAAATAAGATATTTCGCAGATACAGATACTGCACTTTTGGAATTTTCACAAAAGCCTATTTTTGAAACAAAAGAGATATCAGAAAATCTTTATATAGACATAGATGATAAAGGGAATATTATAAGTATGACCATTGAACATGCAAAAGAAAAAGCCAATCTTTCAGAAGTATCATATTTCCAAATGGAACAAGTTGGCGTGTAGGAAGATATAACTTTATGACTTGCTTTATATTACTTTATATAAATATAAAATAATATTATGTTTTTAAAATTATTTTTTACTGTTTTTTCTATATTTTTGATGATGGGATTTGGCTTTATAGCAAAAAGGTTAAGATTGATAGATACCAATACAATAAAGCAAATGTCCCAGATAACCTTAAAAATTTTTTATCCGGCTCTTATCCTTTTTTCTCTTGTAAGCAGTTTTACAATCAGGTCTTTGGTTTCTAATTTAATTCTTCCTGTTGGAACAATTATTATTATGTCTGTCGGATTTTTTTATGGACTTTTATTTTCCAAAAGTATTTCATTTGCAAGCCAAAAGGAAGAAAACTCTTTTAGATTTCAATGCACTATGAATAATTATACTTTTTTATCATTGCCTATAGTTTTAATGTTATGGGGGAATAAAGGTGTTGGTATTTTAATTTTTTCAAATGTGGGGTCTGAATTATGTATATGGACACTCGGTGTTTTATCTTTAACAGGCAGTGTGATGCTTTCCAGAAAAAATTTAAAGCATATTTTAAGTGTTCCTTTATTAACAATTGTTTTATCTTTTATTATTATTTTTATAAGAGATTATTTATTAGCCCATAATTTTGTTTTTGTAATAGAACCGTTCTTTTTACAGTTTGGCAAGTCCTTTATGTATGCCCTTGACCTCTTTGGAAAAGCCTCTATTCCTATTGCAATGTTTATAAGTGGTGGAAGAATATCAGAACTTAAATGGGAACATATTTTTGATATAAAGGGTATTTATCTTTCTGTTCTGAGATTAATAATTATTCCTGCAACATCTTTGGCTTTTTTTTATTTTTTACCACTTCCCGGGATTTCACTTTTGGTTATTTCAGTTGTTGCTATTATGCCATCTGCAATAGCAAGTGTTTATCTTAGTGAAATATATGATTCTGATGTTAATTTTTCTTCCAAGGGTGTGCTTTTAACGCATTTATTTTCTCTTATAACTATACCTATCTGGTTATACTTTATAATAAAAATATTTCATTGAAATAAGGTCAAAAATAGAATTTTATAATATTTCTTCTCCTGTCAGATTTACTATAGAAGAATCACCAAGATTTATAGCCTGAAGGTTTCCAATAAGATGAGCTGAATAACCAATTACAGAATTTTGTAGAATAACATTTTTTATAACAGCATTATCATTTATTATTGAATTTTGAACAATAACATTGGATAAAAATACCTCTTTGCCAATAGAAACATAAGGTCCAATAACACAATTTTTCAATTGAGCATCCGGAGAAATATAAACAGGAGGGTTTATTACGACTGATGGTATTTCTGTGTATGCAGGTTTGTTTTTTTTCAGAAGGTAATGATTTGTTTCCAACAGGGATTCTATTTTCCCGGAATCAAACCACTTATCAATTTCATAAGCAAAAATATTTTCTTTTTTATCAATCATTTTTTGTATTGCATCTGTTAGCTGATACTCTTCATTTGTTTTGATATCATGTTGAATAATTTCATCAAGACATTGAAATAGCAGTTTACTATTTTTAAAAAAATACATGCCGCAGATTGCTTTATTTGAAATAAAATTTTTTGGTTTTTCAATAACCTTTTTTATAATTCCATTTTTGGTAATTAATGCCACACCAAATCGTTTAGGGTCATCTACTTTTTTTACTGCTATCCATGATTTATTTTCTGAAATATATTTTTTTACATCAGCCTCTATTAAAGTATCACCTAAATTAATAAAAACAGGACAATCCACATATTTTTTGGTTAAGGAAATAGCATATCCCAGGCCTAAAAACTCTTTTTGTTTTACAAATATGCTATCAATTTCCGGGAAATCTTTTTTGACATAATTAACTATTTTCTCTCCTAAATGTCCTATGACAAAAATGATTGTTTTTATCTCAAGACTCTTAATGTATTCAATCAGATGTCCAAGTATTGGTTTTCCTCCAACAGGTAGAAGGACTTTAGGAATGGTAAAGGTATGTGGAGCAAGCCGTTTCCCCATACCTGCAACCGGCAGTATACAGATTATATTCTTCATGGAAAAATAATAGCATCTTTATCATAAAAAGTAAATTGTATGATATGATTTAAATATTTATGGATAAAAATATTAAAAATAAAATTTTAAGATTTGTTATATTATGGTTGGTAAATACCATTGCACTTGTTATAGTTGTACATATTATTCCTGGTGTAAAAATATCCAATATTGAAACTCTTTTTATAGCAGCTATTGTTTTAGGTTTTTTAAATACATTTATTCGTCCATTGCTTATATTTTTTACACTGCCTTTTAGTATATTTTCACTTGGTTTTTTTACACTTCTTATTAATGGTTTTTTATTTTTTATAGCAGCGAAGATTGTGGCTGGTTTTTATGTATCAGGTTTCTGGAGCGCTTTCTGGGCTTCTATTGTTTTCAGTATATGTACTTTCTTTTTAAATCATCTGTTATTACCACAAAAATATATTATTGTTAATTCAACAAAGCAGCCGGATTCAGCAAAAATTATTGATAGAAAAGTAATTGATGCTGAAGGTTGGGTTGTAGATGAACCTGAAAAAAAAGATTAAATATGGTATTATTTTGTTATGGAACTTCCTATTTTCCCTGAATTTAAAAAAATAGAAATAGAGGATAAAAAGGTTCTCACGGATTTTTTTTGGAAATATCAGTCTGAAATATCAGAGATGACCTTTACAAATATTTTTATATGGAGGCAATATTATCAGCCAAGATGGGCAATATATAAAGACTGGATATTTATAATTTATAATATTGTTTCCTCTTTATATGGGCTGATGCCAATAGGTCCTGGCGTAAGGATTGAACCAGTCCAAATTCTTCTTGATTATCTAAAAGAATCAGGAGAAAAAAATCCTTCAATACAAAGAGCAGATAAAAGAATTGCAGAAGAAATAAAAAATTCTCAAATGTTTTTTATTACTCCATCCAGAGAATATTTTGACTATGTGTATCTCTCCAAAAATCTTATAGAATTGCCCGGCAGAAAATATCATTCCAAGAGAAACCATATAAAAAGATTCCAGGGTAAATATTCTTTTACTTATGAGAGATTTAAAGAAGAATATGTTAAGGAATGTTTGGAAATTGCTGATAAATGGTATCAGGCAAATAGAAGTGAAGATGACCTGGACCTTTTAGGGGAAATGTGTGCTATTAAAGAAATCCTTTCACATTTTTCCCAATTAGATATTGTGGGCGGTGTTATAAAAATTGATAATAATGTAGAGGCTTTTACTTTTGGGGAAAAGTTAAATAACAGCACAGGTGTAGTCCACATTGAAAAAGCCAATCCGGATATTCCTGGTCTTTATCAGGTGATAAATCAAAAATTTAGCCAGGATACCTTTAAAGATGTTGAATTTATAAATAGAGAGGAAGACCTTGGGATAGAAGGATTAAGAAAAGCTAAAGATTCTTATTATCCGCAGTTTTTTATAGAAAAATATAAAATTAGTCTATTGTGATATAATATTTCATTATGATTTGCTCAATTGAAGGTAAACTTTTAAAAAATCAGCCTATGGAAGCAATTATAGAGGCTGGAGGTATTGGATATCAGATAAAAGTTCCTCTTTCAACATCAAGAAAACTCCCTTCAGAAGGCTCTGTGGTAAAACTTCTTACCTGTTATATGATAAGGGATGAATCCCCTGAATTATATGGATTTATTACAGAAGAGGAATGGAAAATATTTCAGAAGCTTATATTACTTCCCGGTGTAGGACCAAAACTCGCCCTACGGATTTTATCCGGATTGAGTCCTCAGGAAATATACCACGCTATTATTTCACAGGATATAGATGTTTTTAAGAAAACCCCTGGTGTAGGCAGAAAAATTGCAGAAAGACTTATTGTTGAGATGAAAAATCAGATAGATGTTATAGAAGAAAGTATTGGAAAGCCTGATAGTAAAAATGAAATGATAAGAGATGCAGTGGAAGCTTTGACAGTTCTTGGTTATAAAAGAAGTGAAGCTTTTAATCTTGCCAAAAAAACAGCCTCAGAATTTGAAAATAAAAAAATAACTTTAGAGGAATTTATAAAAGAAATATTGAAAAAGGTTTAAAACTATGGATGACAATATAACTTCACCAGTGGTTTTATCTGAAGAGGTTAATTATGAAAATTCATTAAGACCTACAACTTTTGATGATTTTATAGGGCAGAAGCAGGTCAAAGACAATATGAATGTTTTTATACAATCTTCAAAGATGAGAAAAGATATTCTGGACCATATACTTCTTTATGGTCCTCCTGGTATAGGGAAAACCACACTTGCTTATATTATCGGTCATCAATTGGGAGTAAATATAAAATCCAGCTCAGGTCCTGTAATTGAAAAAGCCGGAGATTTGGCAGGAATACTTACAAACCTTGAAGAGGGGGATATACTTTTTATAGATGAAATACACAGAATACCAAGAGTTGTGGAGGAATATCTTTATAGTGCTATGGAGGATTTTAATATTGATATTATGCTGGGAGAAGGACCTAAGGCAAAATCTGTAAAAATACCATTAAAACGTTTTACTTTAATTGGTGCTACAACAAGAATAGGACTTCTCACATCTCCTTTAAGAAACAGGTTTGGTATTATTCATAGGCTTGATTATTATAATGTGGATGAACTTGCACAGATTATAAAAAGGTCTTCCGGTATTTTAAATATTAAAATAAATGATGAAGGCTCAATGGAAATAGCAAACAGGTCCAGAGGTACACCGAGAATTAGCAATAGACTTTTAAAACGGGTAAGAGATTTTGCTATTGTTCAGGGAGAAACAATTATAAATAAACAAATTGCTGCATTTGCTCTTGATAAGATGCTTGTGGATAGCAGAGGTTTAGATGAAATGGATAAAAGAATTCTGGAAACAATTATTTATAAGTTTAATGGAGGACCTGTTGGCCTAAAAAGTCTTGCTATTGCTGTAGGTGAAGAACCAGAAACAATAGAAGAGGTATATGAATCATATTTAGTAAGGGAAGGTTTTATTCAGAAAACATCTCAGGGTCGTACAATAACAAAAATCACATACCAGCACTTAAAAATTAAAACCCAGGAAGGTCTTTTTAGTGGAGCTTGAAATCAAAAAAATTGCCAAAAAAATTGGCAGGAGAAGCATAATTAAAGATGTTTCCCTTTCAATAAATAAAGGGGAAATAGTAGGGCTGTTGGGTCCTAATGGTGCTGGAAAAACAACAATATTTAAGACTATAATGGGTTTTATCATTCCTGATAAAGGAAATATTTTTTTTGAAGAAAAAGATATTACCCGTTTACCTGTCTATCAAAAAGCAAGTCTTGGATTAAGCTATCTTTTTCAGGAACCTGCAATATTTAATAAACTGACCGTTATGGAAAATTTGTTAATAATACTGGAAAATTTTTATTCAAAGCAAGAACAAAAAAAACAGGCGGAATATCTTCTGGATAAGATGGGCATAATTCATCTTAAAGATAGTATTGCTACATATCTCTCAGGAGGAGAAAAGAGAAGGCTGGAGATTGCAAGAAATCTTATTAATAATCCTAAAATTTTTTTATTAGATGAACCTTTTTCAATTATAGACCCAAAAACTGTTTTTGAAATAAAAACCATGATAAAACAATTAAAAATAGATAATGTAGGTATTTTAATTACGGACCATAATGTCCGTGATGCCTTAAGTATTATAGACCGGGCATATCTTATACATAATGGTGAAATTATTATACAGGGGACTCCTGAGGAAATTTTAAAAAATCCATTAAGTCGTCAGGTATATTTTGGAGAAAATTTTTCTCCATAGAAAGAATTAATATGCAAAACATAAAACATATTGCG
>JAMCZX010000006.1 GCA_023485205.1 Candidatus Omnitrophota bacterium
AAAAGCTATTCTACTCTGCAAAAAATATTAAATGTTTTAATGCTTTCGATAGAAGAATATAGAAAGAATGCTATGCGGGCAGTCAACGAAGGTCTGCTTGAGCCTGATTATATCGAAAGGAAAGAATTAAATGTATCTGTGTTAAAAAAAACCAGTATTACCAAACTTCAAAGTATGATAAAAACACTTGGAGTTAATGGTGTTAGAGGACTTACCAAAGAAGAGCTGATATATAGAATTATGCAAAGTCAGGCAGAAAAAAATGGTCTTCTTTTTGGAGAAGGGATTTTAGAGGTTTTACCAGATGGATTTGGATTTCTAAGGTCTCCAAACCATGATTATTTACCAGGTCCTGATGATATTTACATTTCTCCATCGCAGATAAAGAAGTTTGGTCTTAAAACCGGGGACCTTGTATCCGGTCAGATAAGGCCCCCTAAAGAAAGTGAAAAATATTTTGCCCTGTTAAAGGTTGAAATGGTAAATGGAGAAGACCCGGAAAGTATTCAGGAAAGAATTCCTTTTGAGGAACTAACCCCGATTCATCCAAACCAGAGATTTATTCTTGAAACTACTCCAACAGAAACAACAGGAAGGGTTTTAGACCTTATCTGTCCTATTGGAAAAGGTCAAAGGGGTTTAATTGTTTCTCCTCCGAGAACAGGTAAAACAGTAATCCTTCAGAAAATAGCCAATTCCATTGCTATAAATAACCAGGAGGTTCAACTTATTGTTCTTCTTATTGGGGAAAGGCCGGAAGAAGTCACAGAAATGAAAAGGTCTGTAAAAGGCGAGGTTATAAGCGCTACATTTGATGAACCCCCGGAAAGACATGTTCAGGTTGCAGAGATTGCTCTTGAGAAAGCAAAAAGACTTGTAGAGCATAAAAAAGATGTGGTTATTCTGCTTGATAGTATTACCCGGCTTGCAAGAGCACACAATGTTCTTGTTCCTCATAGTGGTAAAATTATGACAGGAGGACTGGAATCAAATGCTCTGGAAAAACCAAAGAGGTTTTTTGGTTCAGCAAGAAATGTAGAGGAAGGCGGCAGTCTGACAATTCTCGGGACAGCACTTATTGATACAGGAAGTAAAATGGATGATGTAATATTTGAAGAATTTAAAGGAACAGGAAATATGGAGGTAAACCTTGAAAGAAAACTTCAGGAAAGAAGAACTTTCCCTGCTATTGATATAAACCGTTCAGGTACAAGAAGAGAAGAACTTCTTGTAAATCCTGAAGAACTTCAGCTTATGTGGCTTTTAAGAAAGGTTGTTGCTCCATTAAATTCTGTAGAAGCAATGGAACTTCTACTGGGAAGGATTAGAATAACAAAATCAAATATTGAACTTCTTTTAAATCTAAAAAAGCAGGCAGAAGAATTAGTATAGAGGGAAAGAAAAGAGAGGGGGGAAAACAATGGGGGTATGGATAGGAAGAGGCAGAAAAGCAAGAAGCTGTTATGGATTTGATGATGTTTCACTTGTGCCCGGGGATATTACATTAAATCCTGCTGAAATTGATGTAAGTACAAAAATAGCAGGTGTAGAATTAAAAATACCTGTATTGGCAGCAGCAATGGATGGGGTTGTGGACCCAAAATTTGCCACTGAATTTGGAAGATTGGGGGGCCTGGCCGTTTTAAATCTTATGGGACTATACACACGATATAAAGACCCTTATCAGATTATAGAAAATATTATATCTTTTCCATCTGAAAAAGCTACAGCATTTATACAGGAAATTTATAAAGAACCTATAAAGGAAGAGCTTATATCCCAAAGAATTTCTGAATGTAAGAAGAATAATATTATGTGTGCTGTAAGTTCAATTCCTCAGGCTGCTTTAAAATATGGTGCCATTGCCCAGGAGGCAGGCGCAGATATTTTTATTGTTCAGTCTACAGTAACAACAGCAAGACATATTTCAAAGAGCTATACCCCTTTGGATATAAACTCATTTTGTTCGGGTATGAAAATTCCTGTGATTGTTGGAAACTGTGTAACATATAAGGTGGCATATGAACTTATTGAAACAGGAATTTCAGGTCTTCTTGTTGGAATTGGTCCTGGAGCAGCATGTACATCAAGAGAAGTGCTTGGGATTGGTATTCCTCAGGTTACAGCAACAGTGGATTGTGCAGCAGCAAGGGACCTGTACTATAAAAAAACAGGTAAATATATTCCTATTATAACAGATGGTGGAATGATTACCAGTGGGGATATCTGTAAGGCATTTGCTTGTGGGGCTGATGCTGTAATGGTTGGTTCGGCGTTTGTCCGTTCAAAGGAGGCACCAGGGAAAGGATATCATTGGGGAATGTCAACATCTGATGAAAATCTTCCCAGAGGTACAAGGGTTTATCTTGGAACCAGCGGCACCCTGAAAGAAATTCTTTTTGGTCCTGCCAAAACTGATGATGGGACACAGAACTTAATAGGTGCAATTAAACTTTCTATGGCAAGTCTTGGGGCTGCAAACATTAATGAAATGCAGCTTGTTGATATAGCCATTGCTCCTAATATAAAAACAGAAGGTAAGGCATATCAAATAGCAAAGAAAAATATGTCAAATAAATAATATTTAAATACTCAGTGAAGCCTGTATTAATAAGTAGGCACAAAGTTAATACCTTACATAGAAGAATGTAACACTCAGGCACAAAGGCACAAAGTATTTAATGTATTTTAGTTTTTATTTTACTCTGTGCCTATGTGCCTTAGTACCTCTGTGCCTGTAAATATGAACGTGGTTTAGTGAATATTTATATTAATATAAATTATACTAATATGAAAGAATTTGTTCATCTTCATCTTCATTCTGAATATAGCCTTCTTGATGGCATGTGCAGAATAGACAAAATTACAGAAGAATGCCATAAAATGGAAATGCCATCTCTTGCTATTACTGACCATGGCACACTCTTTGGCATAATACATTTTTATCAATCTGCGCTTAATCATGGGATAAAACCAATTATAGGCGAAGAAATGTATATTGCCCCTAAAAGCAGGCTGGATAAATCTTCTGCAAAACTTTCAGATTCAGATGTCAAAGAAGCATCCTTCCATCTTACAGTTCTTACGCAAGATTTAGATGGATATAAAAATCTTCTTGAACTCTCTACACTTTCATATCTGGAAGGATTTTATCATAAACCCCGGATAGACAGGGAAATTCTTTCCAAATACTCTAAGGGACTTATTGTTTTAAGTGGATGTATGAAAGGAGAAATACCTTATTATATTGTAAAAGGAAATATAGAAAAAGCAGAACA
Source organism: Candidatus Omnitrophota bacterium (assembly GCA_023485205.1). Next base: position 3,279 of record JAMCZX010000006.1, read on the forward strand.
GGCTGTGCAAAACTATATTGATATTATCGGGAAAGAAAATTTCTATTTAGAAGTAATGGATAACAATCTTCCTGAACAGAAAAAAATCAATCAAACATTATTAGAATTCTCTAAGAAATATTCTCTGAAAGTTGTTGCTACAAATGATTGTCACTATCACAGAAAAGAAGATGCTTTTGCCCATGAGGTTTTTCTATGTATTCAGACAGGTAATTCCTTGCAGGATGAAAATAGGTTGAAATTTTCAGGTGATGAATTCTATTTTAAAAGTCCTGATGAAATGCAGCAGATTTTTAAAGATATGCCATCAGCAATCAAAAATACAATTGAGATAGATGAAAAATGTCATCTAAAACTTGATTTTGGTACATTTCATATTCCTACATATAATATTCCCCAGGGATATACCACTGATACATATCTTGATAAAATTGTTTATCAAAACTTAAAAGAGAAATTTTCCCTTAATGGAGAAGAACAAAATTCTATTTCTGAAAGATTAAAAAAAGAAATGGAAGTTATAAAAAAAATGAATTTCTCAGGATACTTCCTTATTATTCATGATATTGTAAGTCACGCCAAAAATCAAGATATAAAAGTAGGTCCTGGCAGAGGTTCCTGTGGAGGCAGTCTTGTGGCATATCTTCTTGGGATAACAGAAATTAATCCTATTGGATATAATCTGCTTTTTGAAAGATTTTTAAATCCTGAAAGAATATCCATGCCTGATATTGACCTTGATTTTTCTGATAGAAGAAGGGATGAAGTCATAAAATATATAAGAGAAAAATATGGCGGGGAAACAAATGTTGCCCAGATTGCGACCTTTGGTACAATGGGAGCCAGAGTAGTGGTGAGAGATGTAGGCAGGGTTTTAAAAATGCCATATTCAGAGGTGGACAAGATTGCAAAAATGATTTCTTCTGAACCTGGAGTTTTACTAAAAGAAGAAATGGATAAAAATTCTGAACTTAAAAAATTAATTGAAACAAATGAAACCATAAAAAAACTTTTTGATATATCCTTAAGATTGGAAGGTCTTCCCCGTCATGCATCAACCCATGCCGCAGGAGTTGTTATTACTGACAAGCCTATTTATGAATATGCTCCATTATTCAGGGGAACAAAAGGTGAAACAGCCACACAGTTTGAAATGTCAAGCATTGAAAAAATAGGGCTTCTAAAGATAGATATACTGGGACTAAAAAATCTTTCTGTCATTGAAGATACAGTCCAACTTGTTAAACAAAATAAAAAAATAGATATAGATATTTTAAAAATTCCTCTGGATGATAAAAAAACCTATGAACTTCTATCCACAGGAGAATCAAAAGGTGTATTTCAGCTTGAAAGCCCCGGGATGCAGGACCTTTTAAAAAGAATGAAACCTTCATCCCTTGAAGACATAATAGCGATTAATGCCCTTCACAGGCCTGGTCCTATGAAGAGCGGAATGGTTGACCTATATATAAAAAACAGACAAAATACTTCAGAAATCACCTATCAGCATCCTTTGCTGGAAAATATTTTAAAGCCCACCTATGGGGTTATATTATATCAGGAACAGGTAATGCAGATAGCCAATGTTTTAGGCGGTTTTACGCTTGGAGAGGCAGATATTTTAAGGAAAGCCATGGGGAAAAAAAATCCAGAGCTTCTTGAACAGCAAAGGGAAAAATTCATAAAAGGAGCAAAAGAAAACGGCCTTTCATCCAAACTTGCAGAAAAAATCTTTGATAATATGGCAAAGTTTGCTTCTTATGGATTTAATAAATCACATAGTGTCGGCTATGCGATTCTTGCTTATCAGACAGCTTATCTTAAGGCAAACTATCCCCTGGAATTTATGACTGCTCTGCTTAACAATGAAATAGGCAATCAGGAAAAAATATCTCTCTATATCCAGGATGCAGAAAAAACCAATATATGGGTTTTGCCTCCAGACATAAATGAAAGCGGTGATAAATTTACAATAATGGGGAATGATATAGTTTTTGGGCTTTCAGCCATAAAAAATGTAGGCAGTGCAGCTATACAATCAATCCTTTTATCCAAGAAAGAAAAAAAGTTTGAGAATATTTTTGATTTTTGTCAGAATGTAGACCTGAGGCTTATCAATAGAAAAGTGTTGGAAAGTTTTATTAAGGCAGGTGCTATGGATTGCTTTGGAATGCCGCGGTCGCAATTATTTGCACTTGTGGATGAATCTATTGAACAGGGTTCCAAAATTCAAAAAATTAAAGAAGATGGCCAGCTTTCAATATTTGCAAAGACAGAAAAATATATGCCTCCTGTTAACCATAAGGTTATATATTCTCTACCTGAATGGTCGGAAACAAAACTTCTTGGATATGAAAAAGAGATGCTGGGGGTTTATAGAACAGGTCATCCTCTTGCGAAATATAAAAATATTCTCTTAAAGTATACAACAGCCTATAGTAACCAGATTGAAACATTAAAAGAGGGTCCGGAATTCTGGTTTGGCGGATTGATTCTCTCCTTAAAAAAAATGAATACCAAAAAAGGTGAAAAAATGGCAGTGGCTGAATTAGAAGACCTTTATGGTATAATGGGGATAGTTTTTTATCCAAAAGTGTTTGAAAGTAATATAAGTCTTTTAAGCCCCAATAATATAATATTGATTAAAGGTAAAATTGAACACAGGATGGATGAAAATAAGGTAATAGCAACAGCAGTGAAGTCTTTTGATATGCTGATAGAAAAAAAGACAGAAAATTTGGCTATTTCCATTATCCAGGGTTACCCGGAAGAAAATATGGAAATATTAAAATCACTATTTATGAAATTTTCCGGGGACTCAAAGATATTTTTAAGAATAAAAGAAAATGGTAATACATTAGCTAAGGTTTATCTTCCCAAATATCATGTAAATATTTCTCCTGAGTTTTTAGATGAACTAAAAAAAATTGTTTCAACTGAGCAAATAGAGGTAATATAAAATAATGGATAGAATAGTAAAAACTTTAACATGGAAAAAAGATGAATTGGAAATCCTTGACCAGACATTGCTTCCGTTAGAAGAAAAATATATAACAATTAAAACCATTGAAGAGGTCTGGGAGGCAATACGGGGATTAAATATAAGAGGCGCGCCTGCCATAGGAATTGCTTTCAAACACTTTTGGATAAAAAACTATCCCCATTATACCATAAAGGTCTTCTAATTCAGCCACTGCCATTTTTTCACCTTTTTTGGTATT
>JAMCZX010000014.1 GCA_023485205.1 Candidatus Omnitrophota bacterium
TCGGCAGATTGTTCTGAGGCAGCAGAAGAAATAAAGAAAAAATTAGAAACTGTTGGTGCAATTGTTGAGTTAAAATAACCATAAAAACAAATTAAAGAAAAATAAATAAAATATGAGTCAAAAAATAGAACAAATTCCTAATTTATTGGAAATTCAGATTAATCCTTATTTTAAATTATTACAAAAAGATATTCCTCAGGAAAAAAAAGAAAATATAGGGATAGAAGAATTATTAAGAAAATTTTTTCCCATTGAAAGTAACGATAAAGTTCTTTTGTTGGAATATTGTGATTATTCCATAGAAGAACCGATAGAAGATGAATATGAATCAATAGAAAAAAATATTACTTATGCAGGACGATTTAAGGTAAGATTTAGACTTATAAAAAGAAAAAAATTAAATATTGAAAGTATCGAGAAAATAAAAGAACAGGATGTTTATCTGGCTCATATCCCCTTAATGACAGAAAGAGGGACATTTATTATAAATGGAATTGAAAGGGCTGTAGTAAATCAACTTCAACGCTCTCCTGGTCTTTATTTTAAAGAAGAAGAGGGAGAATTTGGACAATTGACCTCTTATTCTGCGAGAATTTTACCCGCCAGGGGATTATGGATGGAATTTTCTGTAGATAATCATAGATGTCTTTTATGTTTTCTTGGGAAAAAAAAGATTTTTGCTACAACTCTTTTAAAGGCTCTTGGATATTCAAAATCAGAAATAATATCCTTATTTTATCCTAATGAAGCAGATTTTCTTAAAGAAAATATAATAAAGACTACCCTGGAGAGAGATAATATTGAGACCCAGGATAAAGCTGTTTTAAGTATCTATCAGGAGCTTAGACCTGGATATCCTCTTGTTTTAAAAGAAGCCAAAGATTTTTTAAATAGAATGTTTTTTAATCCTGAAATTTATGACCTTTCTCCCGCAGGAAGATCTCAGATCAATAAAAAATTAAATACAAATATAAAAGAAAATTATTTAACTTCCCAAGATATTATAAATACAATTAAATACCTTCTTAATCTTATAGAGAAAAAAGAGGGTTTAACTGATGATATAGATCATCTTGGGAATAAAAGGATAAGAACATCTGCTGAATTGGTTAAAGAACATATGTATGAGGGATTTTTAAGACTTACCCATTTTATTAAAGAAAGAATGGCTATCATTGACAAAACCTTTGATATTTCCCCACAGGACATTGTTAATCCAAGAATATTTTCTACTGTGCTGGAAGATTTTTTTGCTCGAAATCAATTATCACAATTTTTAGACCAGACAAATCCATTATCCGAACTTACACATAAAAGAAGATTGACTTCTATAGGAGAAGGTGGTGTTAAAGAAAGAAAAAGAGCGGGGTTTGAAGTTCGTGATGTTCATTATACTCATTTTGGCCGTATATGTCCTATTGAAACTCCTGAAGGTGCTAATATAGGCTTGATAAATTCTCTTACAGTATATGGAAAAGTTAATAATCTTGGATTTTTACAGACATCTTATTATAAAGTAAAAAATGGAAAAATAGATTTTGAAAAGGTTTTATATCTTTCTGCGGATGAAGAGGATAATTATATCGTTGCTTCTCCAGATGTGGAAATAGATAAAAAAACAGGCTATATTGTTCCTGCAAAGGTTAGGGTTAGAGTAAAAGGGGGAGGAATTGTTGAAGTAAAAAGAGAGGAAATCCAGTTGATAGGTATTTCTCCAAAACAAATGGTGAGTCTTACAGCGTCTCTTATTCCATTTTTAGAACATGATGATTCTAATAGAGCCTTAATGGGTTCAAATATGCAACGGCAATCAGTTCCAATTTTAAAACCAGAAACTCCACTTGTAAAAACAGGAATGGAAAAATATGTAATAAGAGATGCTGGTGTTGCAATGAAAGCAAAATCTGCAGGCAAAGTATCTTATGTTGATAGTGAAAAAATTATTGTTGAAAAAAAACAAAAAGGGATATTTCCCTGGGAATCTCAAGATGTATATCTCTTACAAACCTTTAGAAGAACAAATCAGGATACCTGTTTTCATCAAAAACCTATTGTTTATTTGGGACAGGAAGTAGAAAAAGACCAATTTTTAACAGATGGTCCTGCTGTTTCTAAAACAGGAGAACTTGCTCTTGGTAGAAATTTATTGGTGGCTTTTATGCCCTGGAATGGGTACAATTATGAAGATGCAATAATTCTTAATGAAAGATTGGTTAAAGATGACTTATTTACGTCTATCCATATTGAGGAATTTGAAATATCTGCTCAGGAAACAGAATTGGGACCTGAAGAAATTACTGCGGATATTCCTAATGTTTCAGAATCTGATTTGAGAAATCTTAATAAAGATGGAATTATACGGATTGGTGCTGAAGTAAAAACTGGTGATATACTGGTTGGTAAAATAACTCCAAAAGGGGAAACAGAGTTAACTCCAGAAGAAAAATTATTAAGAGTGATTTTTGGAGAAAAATCTAGAGATGTTATAAATACTTCACTTGTTGTTCCTTCCGGTGTGACAGGAACTGTTGTAAATGTTCATAAATATGTTCCATCTGAAAAAATTCCTAAAGAGGAAATACAAAATAATATAAAAAAAATAGAAAAAGAATGTTCAGAGAAGAGAAATATTGTTAAAAAAATTATTACTCAAAATATTAAAAACATTCTTGAGAAAAATAAATTATCAACTAAAAAACTTACACATAATCCTGATACATGGGACTATATATATAAATCTATTTCAGATGCAAAAATAAAGGAGATTATTGGACATCTTATTAAAATAGGGAAAAATGAATTATCAAAAATATTACAGGATAAAAAGAACAAGGAATTTAAAATAAAAAAAGGTACGGAACTTAAATCTAATGTTATTTGTAAAATTGTAGTTGATATAGCAATAAAAAAGAAAGTTTCTGTTGGTGATAAAATGAGTGGAAGGCATGGAAATAAAGGTGTTGTTTCCGTGATTTTACCAGAACAGGATATGCCCTTTCTTTCAGATGGAACTCCTGTTGATGTGGTTTTAAACCCTCTTGGTGTTCCTTCCCGGATGAATGTTGGACAAGTACTTGAAACACATCTTGGTTGGGCGATGAAATCTTTAGGATATGAAATAGAAACTCCTGTTTTTGAATCTATAAAAGAGGCAGAAATAAAAGAACTGTTAATAAAGATTGGTTTGCCTAAGGATGGCAAGAGTGTTTTATATGATGGTCGTAGTGGAGAGCGATTTTTACAGCCTGTTACAGTGGGATATATATACATAATGAAGCTTATTCATCTATCAGATGAAAAAGTGCATGCCCGTGCAGTTGGTTCTTATTCCCTTATCACACAGCAACCACTTGGAGGAAAGGCCCAATTTGGAGGACAGAGATTTGGAGAAATGGAAGTCTGGGCATTGGAAGGTTATGGAGCTGCACATACACTTAAAGAAATATTAACTGTGAAAAGTGATGATACAAAGGGAAGAAAAAAAATATATGAAAGTATTGTAAAGGGTTTAGATTACAAAGAAGATAATCTGCCTGAATCATTTCATGTTTTGACAAAGGAATTAAATGGTTTGGGTTTTGATTTGAGAATAGAAAGATCAAAACAGACAAATAGAGAGGCTGTTTCTATAAAAATTGCATCCCCGACAGTGATTAGATCCTGGTCTTATGGAGAAGTTAAAAAAGCCGAAACATTGAATTATAGAACAATGAAACCTGAAAGAGATGGACTTTTTTGTGAAAGAATTTTTGGTCCTGAAAAAGACTGGGAATGTGCATGTGGAAAATATAAAAAACAACGGTTTAAAGGAGCTATTTGTGATAGATGTGGGGTTGAAGTGACGACACATGATGTTAGAAGGGAAAGAATGGGGCATATAGATCTGGCAACTCCGGTTTCTTATATATGGCTTTTTAAAAGTTCTTATAACTGGATGGGTATTATATTGGATGTGTCTCAAAATGCTATTGAAATGGTTTTATATTATGAGAGATATATTGTTATTGATTCAGGAGGTACACCTTTAAAAGAAAAGGAACTTCTTACTGAAGAAGAATATAGAGAAAATTTAACAAAATATGGTAATAAATTTAAAGCGGATATTGGAGCGTATGCCTTAGGAGAAATTTTAAAGAAGATAGATCTTAAAAAAGAATTAGATAAGATTAAAGATAGTCTGAATAAAGAGAGTAAAAAAGATGGTGCAATTAAAAAATCTCTCATAAAAAAATTGAGAATGATTGAAGGTTTATTAAAAACACAAACAAAACCAGAATTTTTTATTACCTCTCTTATTCCAGTTATTCCTCCGGATTTGAGACCACTGCTTCCACTTGATGGGGGTAGATTTGTAGCGTCTGACCTTAATGATTTGTATCAGCGTGTAATTAATAGAAATAATAGATTGAAAAAACTTATCAAAATTCAAGCTCCGGATATTATAATACGTAATGAAAAAAGAATGCTTCAGGAAGCCGTGGATTCACTTTTTGATAATGGGAAACATGGAACACCAATCCTTGGGAAAGGAAAACGTCCTTTAAAATCTTTGAGTGAAGCTATTACTGGAAAACAGGGCAGATTCAGACAGAATCTTCTTGGGAAAAGAGTGGATTATTCCGGTAGAGCGGTAATTGTAGTAGGTCCGGAATTAAAACTTAATGAATGCGGGCTCCCTAAACAAATTGCACTGGAACTTTTCAGTCCTTTTGTTTTAAGAGAATTAAGAAAAAAAGAATATTTTCATACGCTTGGAAGCGCCAAAAGATCTCTGGATGAAAACCGTGAAGAAATATGGGAATTACTAGAGAAAATAACAAAAGAGCACCTGGTTTTATTAAACAGACAGCCTACTCTTCATAGATTAAGTATTCAGGCTTTTGAACCAAGGCTTATAGAAGGTAATGTTATAAAAGTTCACCCTCTTGTTTGTCCTGCATTTAATGCGGATTTTGATGGTGACACGATGTCAGTACATGTACCTCTTACTATTGAAGCGCAAATTGAAACATCTCTTTTAATGAAGGCTAATGAACATATTCTTTCTCCATCTAATGGAAGGCCTATTGTTACACCTACAAGAGATGTTGTTCTGGGTTGTTATTATTTAACCTTTATAAGTGAAGAGGCTGAATATTCTAAAATACTTTCAGGCTTTGATGAAGCCAAACTTGTTTTTTGGAATAATGGTATAGAATTACATTGTCCTATTAAAGTTAAAAATGAAATAGGTCAAATAATTTCAACAACTGTGGGAAGAATTTTATTTAATGAAATTTTACCTGCTACAATTCCATATCAAAATAAATTAATTAATTTTGAAGCTCTTGAAGGTTTGGTAAACAGAATTTTTTCAGATATTGGATATGAAGAATGTGCAACATTTCTTGATAATGTGAAAAATTTAGGATTTTTATACTCTACTATTGGAGGATTAAGTATAGGGATAGATGATATTAAAATTCCTGAGACTAAGAAACCAATAATAGAAAAAGGGAATAAAGAAATAGCCCAGATAGAAAAAGAGTATATAAACGGATTAATTTCTGAGGGTGAAAGATATAATAGAATTATAGATGTGTGGACATCTATAACCAGTGAAATTACTGACCAGGTATTTGCGACATTAAGAAAAGACACTTCAATTAATCCTTTTAGAATAAATGCTCTTGTATCAATGGTTGATTCTGGTTCCAGAGGAAATAAAACCCAGGTCAATCAGCTTGCCGGTATGCGAGGTCTTATGATTAGACCCACAAAGAAGCTTACAGGCGGACTTGGAGAAATTATAGAAACACCAATTATTGCAAATTTTAGAGAAGGACTTTCTGTTCTGGAATATTTTATATCTATACATGGCGGACGTAAAGGCTTGGTAGATACTGCATTGAAGACATCTGATGCCGGATATTTAAGTAGAAGATTAATAGATGTTGCTCATTCTGTTATAGTAACAGAAGAAGATTGTGGAACCGTTAATTATGTATTAATAAGTGCTTTAACAGATGGAGAAAAAGTTATTGTTCCTTTGGAGGAAAGGATTGTAGGTAGAACATCATTTGATAATATTGTGGATATTATTTCAGATGAAATTATTGTAAAAGCAGGAGAAATTATAGAGGAAGCAAAAGCAAAAAAAATTGTAGAAGCAGGTATTACAAAAATTAGAATGAGATCTGTTTTTACCTGTAAGGCTGAAAAAGGGGTATGTGCTAAATGTTATGGATGGGACCTTGCCG
>JAMCZX010000017.1 GCA_023485205.1 Candidatus Omnitrophota bacterium
TGAATTGGAATATTCTGTACCGAATACGTGTGAAATTAGAAGGCGAATTTTAAAAATGGATGATGAACAGCAAAGTATCTACAATCTTATTCATAAATCTTAGGGTGTCCCATTGCGGAAGTCGGGAAGATTATTTCTAAGGTAATGAGTTCCACCCCATTGGACTGATTAAGGTACAGAGTTAAAACTTCTCTTTGAAGTTTGCAAAGCTCAGGCACAGAGACATAGAGTTTTTAAAAAATATTTGTTTTTACTTTGTGCCTAAGTAGGATTGCAATCCTACTTAGGCAAGCAGTAACTTTCGGGAATTTTACAGGTCCGAAGCACAGATAAAACCATCATCGGGAACAAAAGTTTTTGAAATTACATAATCTTCTTGCAGGTCCAAGATTGTTTTCATTTGCCGTAGTGTCTGTTTATCGTATTTGGTACCCGTTTCCTTAACCTCAAACCCTGTTTTTTTTTTCTTCAAAAAGAAATCCATCTCTTTGCCGTTGCGGCGCTGATAATAATGAACTTCATCCAATCTTTTGAGAGCGTTGAAAACCGCGTTTTCCAGTACAACACCGGAGGAAACTTTTGAAAAACGGTGGAGGATGCCCGTATCGCAGAGATAAACTTTCTTTGCGCCGCTTATTTCACGGTCAACCTTGCTGCTGAACGGCGTCACTAAATTGACAAAATAGGTTGCTTCTAAAAACGACAGGTACGAATAGATGGTTGTCCGGGTAGCGCTCAATTCTGAAGATATACGGCTGATGTTTAGTTTAGAACCGACCCGTTGCATCAGTAAAAGTATAAGGTCGCGCAATAAAGCAGCATCTCTGAAATCAGACATGGAACGCACATCTTTTTCAAAATAGGACGTAAATATATCATCCAGCACTGCGTTCTTCTCCACTGTGTCTGACGCGAGTACCACCCTTGGAAACCCTCCATATAAAAGATATTCTTCATAAAACTTGATAGTCCGCTCATAAGAAACCCTGTTTTTCCGACGGTCTTTTTCCCTGAACTCCCCGGGAAATTCTTTCTCTATGCCGTTAAACCAGAGGAATTCTTCAAAACTCAATGGATACAATTCAAGTAGAACTTTTCTTCCGGCCAGACTTTCCGGGAAAAAATTCTTCAGATAAAAACTGCTGGAGCCGGTTGCGAAAAATTGCACTTCATAATGGTCAAAAATGTATTTAATGACTTTTACAATTTCCGGCATCGCTTGAATTTCATCCAGGAAGATATATGCTTTTGTTTTGTTTTCTATTCCATAGTCTTTCAAATTGGCCCAGATATTATCATAGTTTTCTTCCTGAAAAGCCTTCTGTACTATCGGGTTTTCCACATCTAAAAAAACCTTGTTTGAACTTTGTATCTCGTCAAACAACATCCTGAAAAGCGTGGTCTTGCCGACTTGGCGCATACCGGTCATAACCACGATGAATTTCTTGTCCACCCAGGTTCTAAGTTCCCCCATCAATGCACGTCTATAAAGTTTCGCCATAATAATAGTCAATTTGATTATTATCAATATACAATTTTATATTAATTTTGTCAAGCAATGGTAGACAATTTTAGAGTGAACACTTCTATTGCAACTTAAATATAAAAGACCGATATTTTATCCTGTTTCTGATAAAAAACCTGACCCGGAAAAATTAAATCTCCCTGTGGCAAGCCAACAGGGAATTCTCAAATTAAATCCCATTCTTCTTAAATTGTTCTTCGCAGCTCCTCACTATATTTCAGGTCTTTTGGACTTTTCTTTGTATAATTTAGAAATTTTCTGTTATAATGTAGATAGATTTTAAAATGAAAAGAATAAAGGGAGATAACCTGGAAATGACTAAAAAACTTACACGACGGGGGAATTTTTTCAGAATAGCAAGAAGAGAGGGTGAAGGACAATGGCAGACACTTGATTTTGCTTTTTCTCAAGGAGCAAAAAAAACATTTGAAAAATATGCAGGAAAAGGAACTGACCCTTGTGAATATTTTAATTTTGATGGACGATGGCTTGGAATTTCACCTACCAAACGACAGACCCCTGACTGGAAAAATTTATACTATAAAAATAAAGATTTACCAAAAGGCATAAATATTGACCCTGAATGGGGAATTGCATCCGCTTATCTGAAAGATACTGATGACCAGCTCAGTTTTCCTCCTCTTAAAGAGGTAAAAACAGTAGAAGAGATTAAAAATTATCCCTGGCCCGATATAGATACTGATTATAGATGGAAGGATGTAGCCGGAAAGGTGGAAGACGTAAAAAAATCAGACCATATTGCATTTCTCGGAACAGGAGTATCAATTTTTGAATCTGCATGGGGCATAAGAGGTTTTGAAGAATTTATGATGGATATGGCTGAAGGAAATGGTATTGCTGAATCTATATTAGACAAAATCTATGATATTACGATAAGATGCGCCCAAAATGTAGCAAAAAGCGGTTCAGACGTTTTACAAAGCGGTTCAGACGTTGCAACCCAAAGAGGTCCGCTTATGAGTAAAAAAATGTGGCGGGATTATCTTTTTCCGATAATGAAGGACTCTATAAAAGAGGCAAAAAAAATAAAGCCTGACATTCTTGTTATATATCACTCCTGTGGTAATGTTATGGATTTGGTGGAGGGATTTATTGAAGCGGGTATTGACATACTTAATCCGTTGCAGCCGGAAGCAATGGATATCTTTGAATTAAAAAGAAGATATGGAGACGTTTTAACGTTTCACGGTGGAATAGGCGTTCAGAGCGTCTTACCGTTTGGGACACCCCAGCAGGTAAGAGACATTACAAGAAAAACCATAGATATTATGGGAAAAGGAGGGGGGTATCTTTGCAGTGCATCCCATAATATCAGACCGGAAACACCATGGGAAAACGTGATGGCATTCGTGGAAACTGTCCGTGAGTATGGAAAACCACCCCCATTAGAACACAAAACAGATGATTAACTCTTATTATAATTGGTATAAAAAATTATTTCAATCATTCAAGTCAATATTTTATAAAATATATATTTGACTATTTATCTTTTATGTGGTAAAAAATATAGAATTTTACGGATATTATGAAAATCAATAAAAAGTTTCCACTGTGGGCATTATTCCTGGGATGTATTCTTTCAGCAGGCATAAGTTTTATCCAGGCGCGGGCACTTAATGGAATGGCAGCGGATTTTATAACAGGCAGTGCATTTCTTGGTCTTTTTATCATTGTGCTGATATTAAACCCTGTCCTTATGACAGTAAGAAAAACATGGTCATTATCCTCTTCTGAGATGCTTCTTATTTTTATAATGGGGGCTGCTGCCTGTGTTCTTCCATCATGGGGGCTGATGGGCGGGTTTATTCCAATCATCGCGGGACTTAGTTATTATGCAACGTCTGAAAACAGGTGGACAGAAATTATCCTTCCACACATAAAAAAATATTTTATCCCCACAAACTCCCGGGCAATAAACCAGTATTTCACAGGTGTTCCCAATGGTGCTCATTACAGTTATCTCCCATGGGTAAAACCCCTGATTGTATGGTTTTTGTTTCTGATGGCTTTTTATTTTCTTTCCATGTGTATAGCGGTTATATTAAGGAAACAATGGGAGGAAAATGAACAGCTGATGTTTCCCCTTGCAATGCTGCCGGTAGACATGACAAAGATGCATGAAAACAGCAGGCTTCCAATTATTTTTAAAAACAAATTATTCTGGACAGGATTTGCCATTACTTTCATAATTACAAGTTTCACGGCTATTCCTTCTTATTTTCCGTTTTTCCCGAATTTTATTCTCGGGAAAGGGATTCCAATCTTTCGTAATACAACCATGCTTGTGTTTGTTTTAAGCTGGCCCATACTTGGTTTTGCATATCTTGTTAATTTGAATATCTCTTTTTCTCTTTTTTTCTTCCAGTTTCTCTCAAAAATAGAGACAGGCTGGTTTAACATAACAGGTTTTTCAATCCCTGGCCAGGGTGGAATATTTGCAGCCAGTTCTCCCATGGTAGCCTTCCAGGGGGCGGGCGCCACAATCGTATTTTTTATATATCTTGTATGGCAGGCAAGAAAACACATCGGGGACGTTTTCAGAAAAGCATTCGGGGGTGGGAGTAAAAACATAGATGATTCTCCGGAGATGCTTTCTTACAGGACGTCTGTTTTGGGCGGGATAATTTCAATACTGATAATGGAAATATTTTTCCATCTTATGGGAATGCCGCTCATTTTAAGTTTTGTATATCTGTTCTATCTTCTTGCGACGTTTGTGGTTTTAAACAGGGTTATATGCCAGGCAGGACTTGGTTTTGCAAGAAGCCAGTGTGACCCGCCCGGGTTTTCAGCATCCGTCCTTCCATCTAATTACGTAGGACATTCCGGATACATAGGACTTGGATTACAGTATCCATATGCAGGGGATATAAGGACAACAGTTATGACATCCACCCAGACAGGCTTGAAAATAAATAAAGAAGCAGGAATAAACCCGAGATTTCTTTTCTGGGGGATTGTAATTGCAGTTATAATTGCCTACTTTGTAGCGGCCTTTTCCAATATTCAGAATGGATATTTGCATGGGGAGTTGAATGTCAGAGAGGCGTGGTTTTCCCAGGATTTTCCACAGCTTGTCGGACAGTTTATGGCAAACAAGATAAATAGTCCGCCAACCAAAGAGATAATTTTAAGCAGGTACTGGTTTATGGGGATCGGGGCCGTAATAATGAGTGTTTTAATATTCTTTCAGAATAGTTTTTTATGGTGGCCCCTGCATTATATAGGATTTCCGATTTCTGACAGTTATATTATTGACAGGGGATGGTTCTCAATTTTTCTTGCATGGATGATAAAGTTTCTTGTCCTGAAGTATGGCGGCGTCCAGGTTTACCGCAGGTCAATACCCATTTTTTATGGCATAATATTAGGGTCTGTCGTGGCAACCGGGGCATGGATGGGAGTCGGATACGTATATCACATTGTAACCGGTCAGACTGTTACTTCTCCATACTTTGGCATTTGATAATGAAAAAAACAATAAAACAACATTCATTTCACCGGTTTCATTTCAATCACTATGCTGTGTTTTATTTCTTTAAATTCATTCCATTTGAATCCAATTTTTGTATCTCTTAGCCCAAGATAAGTCCATCTTAAATTATCAATTAACAGGTCTACCTGATTTTCAACAATTCCCTGTGTTTCTTTTATACTGTATGGCACAAATACATCTCCATTTTTATCAATTATTTTAAGATAAGATATTCCCTGTCCACCGTAACCTGAAACCTCTATCTTAATATCCGGAACCTCACCATCCATGTTAAAAGGGAAGAAAAATGAGTAATAGCTTAGTTCCGGGTATGGAGGTTTTAAGGTTAAACCTTCACATATTTTTTTAAAATTACGGTTTTTATCAAAGATAGATATAGAAAGATTTGGCATAGCATAAATATCCGGTAGAAAAAACCGTAAAAATAAAAAATAATCACTTTTTCTCTTTTGTTCTAAGCATTCTAAAATTTCATTTTTTAACCTGTTGTAATGATTACTGATTTGTTCCGGTATGTTTTTTCTGTGTATACTCCATTTTTCCAGTTTTTCATTTTTTATCTTATCAATTTCTGATATTAAATTTTTAAAAATCTTTTCATTGGATAAAAATAAATTTTCATATAGTGCTTTTCTTAATTCAAATCTTAAAATAAATTCCTTTAAATTCAGTTTTATATTTTCAACTATTTCATTTTTCCCTGTATCTTTTATTAACGTACTGAGAAGTTTTGCCGTCCTGTAATTTTCCTCCTCCAATGGTTCAATCTCTCCGGTTATATAACCCGGCGAAAATCTATAATCCTGGAAGGAAAAATAATAATATCTTTTTAAAGACTCTGTCAAAACATCTTCTTTTCCTGTCAGTTCTTCAAGTACAAGACCTAATTCATTGTCAATGTCAAACTTATTTACGTCCCTGCAATTCCATAATTTACCGGTAAATGCAATAACAGGAAAATTATCAAACTGGAATTTTGTTGACCTCTCCCAGTTTGTTATAAGCCCGCCAAGCGGATTATATTTTTGTGCATATTTTGTAAAACTGCAGATATTGGGAATCAACACGTCTCTCGGGCAGAAAACATACCTGAAGCCTGTTTTTTCATATTTCTTAAATACGTCCTCTTTTTCATAGTTTGTAAAATGACTGTGAGGGGAATAAACAAAATAATCATAATCCCACGTACACATTATTATATCTTTTGGAGTTTTTTCAAGGGCTTGTGGATACATTTCAAACATATCATCCCACATCATCATTTTTTTCTTAAGTTTTTTTACGATAATTTCATGGGTTTTTTCAATATGCATAGCAAATATATCTGATTGTGTTTCACCTTTTTTTATTCTTTCCTTACATAAGGAACAGAATCCTATGTCCCAGACCTCGTCATTTCCTACATGAAAATATTCTGATGGAAACATTTGTGAAACTTCAGTAAAATATTTTTCAAAAAAACAGTATGTCTCATTAACAGACGGACAAACATTACTGAAAGAATCACTGAATCTTCCTTTTATGTATTCCCTGAGCTCTGCCAATTTCTGCAATCGCGGGAATTTCAGAAAGTGTTCTGTATGCCCGAAATTTGAGATTATAGGAATAATATCTATACCACTTTTTACAGCATATTGAACGATTTCTTCAATATCCCCGGGTTTATAGCTTTCTTTATCAGACGTATAAGGAAATGTTTCTGTCTTTATTCTTCCTTCAAGATAAAGAAAAAGTGTATTTAACCCGTATTTTTTTATGAAATCAATGAAAAACTTAATGAAAGAAACTGTCTCTTTCTGTCTTGCAAGGTCAAGCTGAACAGCTTTTATTTTCATCCGTCTCCTCCAATCCTTTCAGACTCCATTGAAAATTCTTTCAGGGGCATTCCAGAATATTTCTTCAATCAGTGAGGGAACTTGTTTATCTTTCAGCCATCCCTGTTTTACTTTTTCATCCAAAACTATCTCCGTACATTTTTTTGCAAGAGATAATTTCCCATATACCCACTCAGCATTATATGCATCTGAAAAAAATGCGGTTGTTTTCCCGGCAGGCAGAAATTCAAGCCGGTCAGAAAGAATTTTTATAATCTGGTTTGGAAACATTGTATGAAGCCAGGTGCCTGACACGCTTACATTTGGAAGAAGTCTTGCTAAATTATCTATCTCCCTTGACCTGCAACTACTTGAAACCAGTATGTTAAATTTTATTCCGGGAAATTCCATAAAAAGATTATGGTATGAAAAAATAATGTCTGAATTCACCATGTCAAATATTCTGCCGGGCCAGTTTATACCTGAAGCAGTGTGTGCCCCTATAATCATCTGAACTACCACATTAGAGTTTTTTTCTTTCAGGCATTCCAGGATATTTTTGAACTGATAACATCCAATAGCAGAGTTCATTTCAGGGTTCCTGTCATCTTTAATTGCCCGTTCAATCTCCTTTTCACTTACGTCCCTGTATGGATAACGGCCAAGCCAGCACATGAAAGATACCACACCATGGTTTAGCGATGTTTCAATTGTTTTTCTTACATACTGACTTATGTCTTTAGGAGTAATAGCCTGTTTTCCAATCTGATTTTTCAAGTCCCCTGATACGGGCTTATTTATGCCAAGTCCAAAATTGAATTTTTCACAGACTCTTTTAAATTTCACAAGAGAATCCGGCTCTTGAAAATCCCGGCTATATTCAGTTGAGGTGAATAATTTTTCTGTCCTGCAATATTCTTTCAATATTCTCCATGGCCATAATGGGTCTTTATATTTTATTCTTATCTTTTCCTCAAATTTTTCAATACTTCCCGACTCAAGGTCATCAAGAGATAATCCATATATGTCCTTCAGAATTTTATCAGCCATCCAGTAGCTGGACGTATTTCTTATTCCTGGCAGATATTCAAGAATAAGCTCAAACCATTCTGCATCCTGGATATCCGTCCTGAATTTTCCAGGGGCTAATCCAAGAGTAAGCATTTCTGAGAATAAAAAGTGATAGCCAACAATGTTTCTAAGTCTTCCTGCGCCAAGATTTTCCGGGTTTAAATGCGTATGAACATCACATACTTTCTCTAATTTTATCATCTCTATTCCCCCTTTTTTTCCAGCCTTCAGCCTCAGGTAATTTTAAAATAAAAGATAAACCTATGTACAACAAAAATCCAAGAACGAGTCCTATAATAATATTTTTATCCGGGCCTAAATTAAAAAATCTTTTCACGAGCCAAAGAAGTATACCCCATAACAGGGAAACTGCCAAAATTCTTAAAAAGCTTTTGGTTATGTACTTCCATGAAAATATGTTGAATTTTTTATTTAATATATACCCAAGAAAAAGAAAATTTTCAAGCCCCACAAAAGACGTGGAAAGGGCTATCCCCCCCTGTGAAAGAAACTGCATAAGCACATAATCCAGGACCGCATTCGTTGCTATGCTTATAAGTCCTATTTTTACAGGCGTCCGGGTATCATTAAAAGCATAAAAGGTATTTGTAAGAACCATTGCGGCGCCATAGAAAACAATTCCAAGACTAAAGAATAAAAGAGCAAAAGCAGTAATCTGGACAGAATATCCATTAAATGCTCCATGTTTAAAGAAAAGTGTTATCAGACTGTTCCTGTAAAGAGCTAACCATATACTTGAAGGAATCATAAGGAAAAAAATCTGGGATACGCCATGTTCCATATTTTCCCGGACAAGGTGGACATTCTTTTTTATTGCATCCTTTGAAAGCTGGGGCAGAAGAATAGTAGCCATAGATACACTAAAAACCCCAAGTGGCAGCTGGTATATTCTTGTCGCATACCATAATGCCGATACCATACCGGGCTTCAGGAAATTGGCAAAGGAATAGTCCACAAGAAGGTTTATGGGACCTACTGAAACACCTATAATTATCGGGGTAAAGAGAAACAGCATTTTTTTTAATGCCGGGTGGCCCCAATCAAAATCTAATTTGGGAAAGCCCTGGTATTTGACCACTTTTGGGAACTGAAAAAGGAATTGGCCTATACCTCCAAGAATAACTCCAATAATCAGTCCGTATATTTTTGCATCAAAAGTTTTAAAAAAAGGGACAAAAACAAAAAGAGATAAAATCCACCAGCCATCAAAGATAACAGGACTTAACCCTGGCACAAGGAAATGATTGTATGAATTCAGGATACCCATACACCATGCTGCTAAAGAAACGAATATAAGATACGGGAATGTAAATTTCAGCAATTCAAAAATTTCATCTACTTTTGGTGAAAACAGGTGGGAATGCACAACAGAAAAACTTAAAACAATGAAAATCACATAAAGAGTTATGGTGGATACGAGAAAAAAAGTAAAAACCTTGGAGGATATTTTTTTTACTTCCCCTTTCTTTTCAGGGTCTGTCAGGTATTCAGTCAAAACAGGTATAAAAGCAGTACTTAGTGCTCCTTCTGCAAGAAGTCCCCTGAAAAAATTTGGTATCATAAAAGCAAGAAGAAAGGAGTCGTATATACCTGTTGTTCCAAAATAATTTGCCGTTGCTATTTCCCTGAAAAGTCCAAAGATTCTGCATAAAATCGTAGCGCCTGTAAGAATAAAAAAAGATTTTCTTATACTCTTAAAGCTCATGTTTTTGGTCTTAAAAGAGGAAATAATATAACATCTCTTATAGAGGAAGAATCTGTTAACAGCATAACAAGCCTGTCTATTCCAATGCCGAGACCGCCTGCCGGCGGCATCCCGTATTCAAGTGCTTCAATATAATCCTCATCCACTGTTTTTGGCCTGTCGGGTGCTGCATTCCGAACTTCCTCTTCAAATCTTTTTTTCTGTTCAACAGGGTCATTAAGCTCAGAGTAGGCATTGGCAATCTCCAGCCCGGATATGTATAACTCAAATCTTTCTGTAAGGTCCGGATTATCCCTGTAGGATTTTGCCAGGGGTGATATTTCTTTTGGATAGCCGATTACAAACGTTGGCTGGACAAATGAAGACTGTATTTTTTTTGTGAAAATAAGGTCAAGAAGGTCATAAATATTTTCTTTACCCTCTATTTCCAGGTGGTATTCAACGGCTTTATCTTTTACCTCCCGGTAATTGTTCCATTGTGTAATTCCAACTTCTTTCCATACGTCTGTCCACATTATTCTTTTCCATGGTTTTTTAAAACCCAGTCTATTTTCCTGGTACGTACATTCTGTCCCGCCGTGGATCTTTTCTACGACGTAAAGAAGAATTTCCTCTGTCAGATTTATCATTTCCCCGCAATCCTTGTAGGCGGAATAAACTTCAAGCATCGTAAATTCCGGGTTATGGAGAGTGGATATGCCCTCGTTTCTGAATGACCTGTTTATCTCATAAACGTTTTCCAGTCCCCCTACAAGCAGTCTCTTGAGATAAAGTTCAGGCGCAATTCTTAGATACAGGTTCATGTCAAGGGAATTGTGATGGGTTATGAAAGGCTTAGCCTCGGCGCCCCCGGGAATAGGATGCATCATTGGCGTTTCAACTTCAAAAAACCCCTGATTGTTTAAGAATTCCCTCATAAGGGAAAGTATTTTTGTCCTTGTTATGAATATTTTTTTTACGTCATGGTTCATAATAAGATCCAGATATCTTTTTCTGTACCTGATTTCCACGTCTTTCAGGCCATGCCATTTTTCAGGAAGAGGCATCAGGTTTTTTGAAAGAAGGACAAAACTTTTTGTAAGGAGCGTTAACTGCCCTGTATGGGTTTTAAATAATTCACCCTGGAGACCGATAATGTCGCCAACGTCAATGTTTTTAAAATCATCCCAGTGTTCATCACCCAGCAGGTCCTTTTTAAAATATACCTGGATTTTTCCTGAATTGTCTGAAACGTCACAAAACGCGGCTTTACCATGCCGTCTGATTCCCATTATTCTCCCGGCAATGGATGCTTCACCGCTTTCTTTTTGAAGAACCTTTAAAATATCCTCCTTTGAATACTTTCTTCCATAAGGTTCCACGCCTTTTCCCTTCCACCAGTCAAGCTTTATCTTTTTTTCCTCCAGCATATTATCTTCAGCCATAATCCTCCCCGTTGATTTAGTTTATAATTTTAACACTCTTATACTATTGGGACAAAATTTTTCAAATGTATACTGTTATTGGGATTGAATAGATTCTCTTTTTGTTGATATCATTAATCCTGCCATCATTAACAGGGATGTTAAAACAACAACCTGAACAATAAGCGGTCTGCTTATGAATAATATTCTTTGTGTTGAGCCAATAGAAAGAAACAGTAATATCGTAACAAGTCCCCTTGGTGCGATGAACAGCAATGGCATTAATGGCAGTTTGGATATTTTAAGCTGGATTGTCCTGAAAACAAAAATAAAAGCAACAATACATATAGCCCATATTAAATCTGCCATATTTAAAACCATGGATGTTTCAATAAGATAACCGAATATGAGAAAAAAGAACGTTCTTACCAAAAAAGCTGATTCATTTGTAAGCTCCCTGAATTTATTAATTTCAGTATCTAATTCCTTAGAATGAAACTTTTCCATCCTTTTAAACTTTTTTAATACATCAATATTCCCAAGAAAAAGTCCGAATAACAAAATGAAGATTAATGCCGGCAGGTTATAAAATTCTGCAATGGAATAAATTAAAATCACAATCAAAATAATAGGAATAAATTTTATGTGATGTTCAATCTTACTTAATAAAAAAGAAAGTCCGACAATAGAAATAAATGAAACAAAGAGGATAATCAAACATTGTAAACCAAGGTATCCAAATGAATAGAAATTAAAATTATTGTTAAGGACTATAAAATTGAAAAATACAACCCCTATGACATCTGACAAACTGCTTTCATAAATAATAAATTCCCGGTTGGCAGATGAAAGATTTATTGTGCTTGGAATAGCAAAAGCACTGCTTATAACACATAAAGGAATAGCATTGATTAAACTGATTTTAAAAGAATATCCTCCAAAATACATAATCAAACAAACAAGTGAAAATGCCAATGCAAACATAGGGAGCAGCGCGCCAAAAAATGATTTTACAATCAGGGCGGATTTTGCCCTGTTCATTTTAATACTTAATGAACCTTCAAGAACTATAAGGATAAGCCCGATTGTTCCGAGTATAGGCAGGATTAAAGAAAAATCAGGGATATGCCTGAATTTAAAAAAATCAGTCAACTGTTTTATTGCCCAACCTAAAAGCAATAAAAGGATTACTGATGGAATTTTAGTCCGTGAAGAAGTAATATCAAACAGATAAGCAATTAAAATAAAAAAACAGACGGCTATTATTATTGTTAATGTCATTTTATTTTCAGTCCTATTTTAACAGGATAAACAGTAAAATTCAAAATTTCAGAATGAACATGATGATACCATTTTAAAAAAAGATGATATAATATTTTTCCTGAATTTATGGGGAAGATATGGAAAAAATAGGAATATTTGCAGGAAAAGGCGGGATTGTATCTTTAGCAGTTAATGAAATAAAAAAAAGGGGGAAAGAGCCTGTTATGTTTTCATTTTATGACATGGATTTCCCCGGTATTAAATTTTATAAGATTGGATTTGGCGCTCTGGATGAATTTTTGTACAAGGCACGGAAGGAAGGGGTTTCACGGATTATTCTTGTGGGCAAAATCCACCCGCAGGAAATATTTAAAAAGCCTCTTGATGCTTCAGGCGGGAACTTTATAAAGAGTCTCAAAACGTTCGTTCCTGAGGATATTTTATTAAACCTTGTCAGATACATTGAAAAACATCACATAAGAACCATACCTTTAACGAACGTTTTCAGGGACTGCATTGCCATGGAAAAAATGTATTCAAATGAAAAACCCGGACCAAAAGACCTTGTTGACATAGATTTTTCATGGAAAATTGCAAAATACGCTGCTAATAAAAAAATAGGCCAGGCGGTTTCTGTAAAAAATGGTATGGTCATTGCAGTTGAGGGAATTGAAGGAACTGATGAAATGATAAAGAGGTCAGGAAATTACTGCGAGGATTTTACTGTAATGAAGGTTATAAGAGCAGGTCAAAGCACAAAGTTTGATTTACCAACAGTCGGGCCGGACACTGTGAAAAATTTTGTAGAATCCAAAGGCAGGGTTCTTGTTTTTGAAGCAGGTAAAACAATAATTCTGGATGAGGAAAAAATAAAAGACATGGCTGATAAAAACAAAATAATCGTTCTCGGCTATAAAGGCAGAAAAAACAAACATGTTAATTAAATCCCTGAAAGAGGAAATATTAAGTTATCTTGAGGATTCTTCAAACCTGAGAACTGGAACCTGCGAAGGTGTTTTTATACCTGAAGATGAAAAAGAGACTCTTGAAGCTGTAAACATATGCCTGTCAAAAAAAGAGCCATTTACTGTTTCCGGTGGCGGAACCGGAACGGTGGGAGGAAGAATCCCGTTTTCCGGTTATGTTATATCCACGGAAAAACTGAATAAAATAAAAAATTCTGAAAATAATAAAGTCTGTCTCCAGTCAGGGGTTGTTATACATAATTTTTTAAATGAGATTGAAAATGCGGGAAAATTTTATCCACCCTATCCAACAGAAAAAAGCGCTTTTATCGGCGGGAACGTTTCAACCAACGCCTCCGGCGAATATAGCTTTCGTTTTGGGGCAACAAGAAGGTATGTGGAAAAAATACGGATGGTTACAGGCGCAGGACGTCTTATTGAAATACAAAGGGGTAAACATTTTGCAGATGCAGACGGGATTATAAGATATGCAGACATGAAAATACCTGTCCCCTCTTACAAAACGCCAGAGATAAAATGTTCGGCCGGGTATTTTTCAAAGACGGGAATGGATTTAATAGACCTTATTATTGGTTCTGAAGGAACTCTCGGGGTTATTACTGAGGTTGAAGTCCGACTGATGGAAAAACTGCCGGAAAGATTTATTCTGATTCTTTTTTTGAAAAATGAAGAAAGGGTTATAGAGTTTTTATCTGATGTCCAAAAGAAATTTGCAAATGAGCTCTATATGCTTGAATTTTTTGATAATTTCAGCCTTGAATTTCTTAAATCCGATTTCCCTGAAATACCCGGGAAAACGTGTGCATTTTATATTGAAAGCGTTTACAATGATAACATTCTTGAAAAATGGATGAACTTAAGCGAGACATATAATGCTGTAGACGTTATTGCAGGCAGTGATAAAAAAAATTATGAGCGGCTTATTAATTTCAGGCACAGACTTCCTGAAAACATTAATACCTATTTCAAAAAGCTCAACATAACAAAAATATCCCTTGACCTTGCGGTAAGTAAAGAAAATTTTTCATCCTTATTTTCTTTTTACAGGAGTCTTACGTCAAAAACAAATACCAGGACAGTTCTTTTTGGCCATATAGGGGAAAGCCATCTTCATTTCAATCTTTTTCCTGTTGATGAAAATGAAAGAAACGAGGTAAAAGAAATATACATAAAGTGCCTAAGGAAAGTCCTTTCAATGGGTGGAACCGTATCTGCAGAGCATGGAATCGGAAAGATTAAACACCGGTATCTTGAAATGATGTATGGACAGAAAGGTATTGGGGATATGCTAAGAGTTAAAAAGATTTTTGACCCGCAGGGGCTTACCGGGCCGGATAATCTTTTTGATTACTCTCTTGTAAAAAGCTATCAATAATTCCCATATCTTAACTTGTTTTACGGCATAAATCCTTATTTTTAGATGATTTTAAGGATTTCAACTCCTTGAAATTTGACAAAAATCAGGAATTGTTATAAATTAAGGATATGATACATAGATTTTATCAAAAATTGGGGAATTATTTAAAACCCAATAACGTATTGGTAATTTATGGACCAAGACAGGTAGGTAAAACCACCCTTCTAAAAAACTTTTTATCTAAAACAAACCTAAAATACAAATTGGATTCTGGAGAAAATATCAGAACACAACAAATTTTAAGCTCCCAGAATTTTTCTCAAATTTTTGATTATGTAAGTGGATATCAACTTATTGCGGTTGATGAAGCCCAGCATATTCCCAATGTTGGACAAGGTCTTAAAATTATTGTTGATAATGTGCCAAGAATTATGATTATAGCAACAGGGTCATCTTCTTTTGAACTTTCCGGGCAAATCGGAGAACCTTTAACAGGGAGAAAAAAAACACTCACTCTTTTTCCTGTTGCATTATTAGAACTTTCCATGATTTATAATCCTTATGAAATTAACGAGAAACTTTCTGAATTACTTGTTTTTGGCTCTTATCCAAAGGTTTTAACTGCAAAAAACAAAAATGAAAAAATAGAAGTTCTGGAAGAACTTGCACATTCTTATTTATTAAAAGATATTTTAGAGTTTGAAAGAATTAAATCCTCCAAAATTCTTCTGGATTTAATAAGATCGCTTGCTTTTCAGATTGGAAACGAAGTTTCATTATCAGAATTAAGCGGAAAAATTGGTGTTGATTATAAAACAGTAGCAAGATATCTTGATATTTTAGAAAAAACATTTGTTATTATTAATATTCGTGGTTTTTCAAGAAATTTAAGAAAAGAAATAACAAAAAAGAGTAAATATTATTTTTATGATATTGGCATTCGTAATGCCATTGTTTCAAATTTCAATGAATTGGATATACGGGATGATTGCGGAAAACTCTGGGAGAATTTTCTTGTAGTGGAAAGATTAAAAACCCAGTCCTATTTGAATATTATATCTAATAATTATTTCTGGAGAACATGGGACCAAAAAGAAATTGACTGGATTGAAGAAAGACAGGGACAAATTTTTGGTTATGAATTTAAGTTTTCAAAAAAGAAAAAAGAAAAAATCAAAATACCAAAAGAATTTTTGTCAGCATATCCAGGAGCACAAGTAAAAGTTATACATCCTGAAAATTATCATGATTTTTTATTACCAGGTAGAATATAGGTAAATACTCAATCAACGGTGTTTGAAATAAGATGGAAGGAAATTTTCAATAATTTTAATACTTTCCTCTATTGCCCCTTTATTTTCAAGTATTACGTTATACCCATTTTCCCCCATTTTTTTTGAAACAGCAGGGTTTTTGATAAATTCTAAAACTCTAGTATGAAGCTCATTAAAATCATTGACTTCAATTCCTGCGTTTTTTTGTTTCAGTAATTCCCATTCCTCTCTGAAGTCCCAGTTATATTTCCCCAGAATAACACATTTTTTAAATGCAAACGGCTCAATCGGATTCTGTCCGCCTGCAGGAACAAGACTCCCGCCAACAAAAGCGAATTCACATATGCTGTAAAAATTTGTTAATTCACCGTATATATCAAGAATAAGAATTTTAAAATCATCCCTGTTCCATCTGCTTTTTCTTACATAATCCATATTTTTTTGAGCAAGAATTGAAAAGATGTTTGTTTTATCAAGATATCTCGGGGCAATAACAATTGATATATCAGAAAATGAATTCAGAATATCCCTGCATATGTTAACAACAGGTTCTTCTTCAGCGGGATGTATGGAGCCAAAAACAATAATTCTTTTATTTGTAAAATCTTCGGGTTTTTCAGAAAAACCAAGGATGTATGCCTTATCAAATTTCAGGCTTTTGCTTATCTGTACTTTTTCCTTTTCAGCCCCGAGTTTTATGATTCTTTCTGCATCCTCCCCACCACGCATAACAAAAGTATCAATATAAGACAGGATATTTCTGAAAAAGAAGTGAAACTTTTTATAAATTTTAAAAGAACCAGGGGATATTCTGCCATTCAACATAATAATGATGCAATTTTTATTTTTTAACATCCTTAAAAGATTTGGCCAGATTTCTGCTTCAACAAGAATAAAAAGTGATGGTTTTATAAGGTCTATGGTTTTCCGGACAATAAAATAGAAATCAACCGGAAGAAATATAACAGGTATATCAGGAATCTGTTTGTTTGCGATTTCACGGCCGGATTTTGAACTGCAGCTTAAGATTATTTTTATACATGGAAATCTATCCCTTATTTCAGTGATAAATGGAATTATTGCTGAAATCTCACCGATTGAAACGGCATGTATCCATATTGTTTTTTTATGGGGCTCTTTTTTTATTATTTTCGGATAGATACCTATTCTTTCCTTCCAGTGTGAGTTTTCCCCTGAAATTCTTTTAAAATAAAAAATAATTGCCAGTGGAAGTATAAAAATTCCGGCTATTTCATATAAGAGATACAATATTCCCATTCTTTTATACTAACATATTTTTTACTTGCAGACACGAGTAAGAAAAAGAAAAAACAGAAATTCCGACATAAGAAATGTTTACTTTACTAAAGTAAGAAAGATAAGTTCTGGATTGCTCTTCTCTTCTTTATAACTGCGCTCTTTCAAATAAAGATTCAAAGACAATTCAAACTTATCTTGTTCTTATGTCGGAGTTTCAGAAAGAAATAACAGGCTACTCCATAAGGGTATAGCCCGTTTCATGATGCTGGGATAAATCAATACCCATGTGCTCCTCTTTTTCACTCACCCTTACCCCCAGGACAACGTCTATCAACTTATAAATTATAAACGTTGCTCCAAACGTATAGGCAACTGTTACCCCGACTGCAAGCATCTGTATCAAAACCTGTTTCCCGTTTCCATATACCAGACCATTTGCACCACCCGGGTTTATCAGTATTGAAGCAAAAATCCCGGTGGAAATTGCCCCCCACATTCCACCGATACCATGGACCCCGAATGCATCCAATGAATCATCATAACCAAATTTTGGTTTGAGGAAACTTACTGCAAGGAAACAGAAAGTTCCTGCAAAAAACCCTATGATTATGGAATTTACCGGGCTGACAAAACCTGCCGCAGGCGTAACCGCAACAAGCCCTGCCACTGCACCTGATATTACCCCAAGCAGCGTTGCCTGTCCATTGAATATCCAGTCCATAAACATCCATGCCAAACCCGCTGCAGCTGTTGCTACGTTAGTCGTAACAAAAGCATTGGCAGCAAGCCCATTTGCGGCAAGCGCGCTTCCTGCATTAAACCCAAACCATCCAAACCATAACAGCGCCGCACCAAGAGCAGCAAAAGGCAGGTTATGGGGCGGCGGCGTCCTGTCAATGGTTCTTTTTCCAATAATCAGAGCCGTTACCAGGGCTGCAATACCGGCATTAATGTGAACGACCGTACCACCCGCAAAATCAAGAACACCAAGTGTCCTTAACCATCCCCCTATTCCCCATACCCAGTGTGCAATAGGGTCATAAACAAACGTTGTCCATAAAACCGTAAACAAAAGAAAAGATGAAAATTTCATCCTCTCTGCAAAAGCACCAATTATCAAGGCAGGCGTGATAACCGCAAACATCATCTGGAATATCATAAATGCCTCAAAAGGTATTGTTGGCGCATAAGCAGGGTTTGGAGCAAATCCAACGCCTTTTAATCCTGCAAAGGCAAACCCACCCCAGAACCCGTGTGATGGAGCAAAAGCAAGGCTAAACCCGAAAAGAACCCACTGAATGCTTACCACGCATAAGGCGGCAAAACATTGCATAAGAACACCAAGAATGTTTTTTCTACGGACAAGACCACCATAAAAAAATGCTAATCCGGGTGTCATAAGCATAACCAGAGCTGCAGATATCAAAACCCATGCAGTATCCCCTGCATTTATCATTGTATTTCCCATTATTTTTCTCCTTATTACTTAGTTATTTTATTTATTCCCTTGAAAACAAAAAAAAGGACGTCTTCTTCTTTGAAAGAAAGAAAAACGTCCTTGTTATTATTAATGCAACTTTGCAAATAAAAAAGCCTCCAGAAGCAGCTTTGCATTCTGGAGGCTACATTGTCTCCAACTTTATATGTAAAATAGCATTTTAAAGTATTCCAGTCAAATTTATTTTGAAAGTAGGGTACCAGATGGATTTCACTTAACAATTCCTCTTATGAGCAGAGTTTGATGACAATTTCTTCACACATGACAACAATATTTTCAATATCAAATATTTCAGAGATACTTGCGTCAAAAAGGACTTTGGCATCTGCGGAAAATTCTTCATCTGCAGGATAAAGAATAAAAATCAGGTGAATTTTGGGAAAAACAGAAAATCGGACTGAAAATTCTGAAATATCAAAAGGTTTTCCATTTAATTTTTTTGCTTTTTCCATGAAATTCAGGGGATGGTCTCCAAATTTTTTAATCAGGGGCTTATAAATCCGGGAGTGGAGCGCAGGATAATACATTTCTCCGGATGGAATATCTTTAAAACCGATAAAGCCATTCTCTTTTATATATTTTTTGGCTCCAATCAGATAGTGAAGGATTAAAATTTTTTCTCTGTTTTTTAGTGTTTCATCTAAAAATTTTATTTCAGGATATTGGATAGAATAAAATGTGTCTAAATAAAAAACCGTAAGGATATTTTTCACTTTATCCCATGTTCCACCAATATTTATGGCAATCTGCCCAGGAGAAGATTCTTTTAATTTTTTTAATGCTACTTCAAAGGCATTCATCAGAGATTTATATCTTAAGCCAGGAATGAGAATATAAAGATTTTCCTTTTAATACATTTACGGTCTTTACATAATTTCTTTCCTCTTCTGAAAGGTCATCAATTTTTATATCCTCTTCCATTGCTTTCCATATCAGGTTTTTTATTGCTTCTTTTTTACCTTTTGACATTTCAATAATTTCTTTATCAAGGCCATCAAGGATTGCTCCTTCCATGCTATATTTGGAAAGCATTGTAAGATATGTCCTGTTAATCAAGGGTCTTAGTTTTTCAGGGGCGCCATTTGAAACATTTGAAAGTCCGCAGGTAGAACTAAAATCAGGAAACATATCCTTAAACATCTGCATGAATTCCAACGTTGCAACCACCTGGTCCTGCTGATAGGGAACAGGCAGAACAATCGGGTCAAATAAAACATTCTGATGTGGGATTTCCATTTCATCTGTTTTTGCTGAAAATGCTGCTGCAAGAGCGCCT
Source organism: Candidatus Omnitrophota bacterium (assembly GCA_023485205.1). Next base: position 19,971 of record JAMCZX010000017.1, read on the forward strand.
CTTTCATTTACATCCCGGGGCATCCCTTCTTTTCCAATCAGCAACGCAATACACTTACATTTGTATTCTTTCATCAGGGGTAAAAGACTATCCATCTTTTCTTCTGTTGCCTGAATTGAATTTATAATTGTATTTTCCCCTTCAATTTTCAGCCCGGCTTTTATTGCTTCTATATTGGTTGTATCAATGGATAAAGGAAGATTGCTTACCTCTCTGATTGTTTTTATGAGCCATTCCATAAGTTGTGCTCCATCTTTTCTGGCGGGTCCAATATTTATATCCAAATAATCAACGCCGTTTTTCTGGCTTTCCATTGCAATTTCCTGAATAGGTTGTTTTATTTTTTCCTTCATTGCAGACTTCAGGATTTTATTCATTATATTGATGTTCTCACCTATTAATAACATTTTATCCCCCTGAAATTCCGGCCTGAGAATATTTATAATATTCAATGAAAGAGATAAGTTATGGATTGCTCTTTATATCTTTATAAAGATAAATGCTTCAAATAAAGATTTAAAGACAATCCAAACTTACTTCAGACGTCGTTCACTAAGAATTTACAATTCTTCTTATGTCAGAATTTCATTAATGTGCTGTTGATAAAGTTTTTAAAAATGCAGGCAGATGTGCTGCTTCCCTTGGGCCCAGGACTATTTTCCATCCCGGCAGTTCCTCTTCAAGTTCTCCGGCAATCTGTGCAACCATACCGGGCAATATTAACGTTCTGTTTGAAGTTTTTTCCTCAATCTTTGATTTTTTTACAAGAGTGGCAATCGTCTCAGCATTAAATTTGTCTGCCGCCCATGCAGTTAAAACAGATAAACCTTCTGCATCCTGGATTAGTAAATGTATACCGGTTCTTGCATTTTCAATCTCACCGGAAACGATAAAATAAGTAAGTGAAAAATTAGTAGTTACAAGAACAGGGGAATTTGAGTCAGGTTTTCCAACTTCATATATTCCTTCAGGGGTCGCCATTGGTTTCTGGGGGTCCGTAAATATGTTGAGCCTTTCAAGAAAAAGAGGGAAAAGAGATTCCCCCCTTAACGAGGAAAGTAGAACAATACTCCCGTATTTTGCAATAAAAGTTCCTGCATATACAGTTTCCTTAAGCGGGTCTTTTGTCATAAATGCAGGAATAGTAAGAACCGGGTATCCGATCTCTTTTATCTTTCCAAGAATTGCACCCCTCCTGATTAATACCATGTTTTTATATACTTCATTTATTGTACCTTCAGGATAAAGAATAATGTTTTCTACACCCATGGCAGTAATTTTTCTTGAAACGTCTGCTAATTCCTCAATGGTTTTTCCTTTTACCACGACAGGCACAGAAAACTGTTTTGCAATATTCCCCATTTCCGAATAGTTATTTGTATCTGCATAAAAAATTATTGGATTGTTCTCTTTACATAATGGTATTGCCTCTTTTAGAAGAGATGCATTTTGACTCATAAGAATCAGGGATTTATTCGTTGGACAGGCTTTTTTTACAATCTCAATGAATTTCCCCACACCTTCATCTTTTATGGCAATCGTATTGGGTTTAAGTGTAACCCCTACCCTGTCATAGGTAAGGTCCATTATGTTTTTGAATGATGCATCTATCTCCTCATCAGGCATGGACTCATTGATTATAAAACCAATGGCAGATGGATTGTAAAAGGTTTTTTCATGCCTGAACATAACCGTCTCACCGCCAATATTAATCTTTTCATTCTCTCTGCCAATGCTTATTATTTTCATTGGAGGCGCTGCATCCTGTAATAATTGTGTTTGGGCTTCCTTTGAAACGTGCGGACATTTTTTGATGTCCTCTTTTCCCATTGCTATCTGCATGGCGAATGCAAGACACGTGGGAAATCCACATTCCTTGCAATTGGTTTTTGGTAATAGTTTAAAAATATCAAGTGGTTTTAAAGCCATTTTCTTCTCCTTCCTATCCAAAGTTAGTAATAAGTTCTGCTTTCTCTTTACTGCTTTATAACTACCAATACTTCAAATAAAGCCGTAAAGAAAAGCCAAACTTATTTTTCCCATTTTACATAATGGGATCCATACTTAAAGCAGGATGTTTTTTCTCCTGTAAGAAAGGAAGAATCTCCTCTTCCGTGGAACCGATTGTTTCATCAGCAATCATATCTACTAAATCCGGTATCCCCATATCCTGTGCTCTTTTTTGAAGCCGCTCCATTATCTCTTCTTTTAACATTTTTGGCATCCATACAAGCCGCTTCAGTCCATCCTCTGCATACAGGAATTTTGGTTGTGTAATGTTAAACTTTGCATGACCTAAAAAGCCAGGGGTTTGTTTTCCCCCGCCTATTGTCCCTGCAAGGGTGGAAAATTTCATCCCGCATGGGGTCTCTCCTTTAAATTCCCTGTTTACGGTCATGATACCGTTGCACAGGGGAAGAACCACTGCTATACATTCACAGCACCCGCACGTTGTCATAGGGTCTACCATCAAACTGTAAATGCTGATATTTTCAACCGCGCCCTTACTTGCAGTATCTATAAATTTATTACAGCCCTCCCATTTTCCATATTTTGCATCAATGACAGCACCCTTTTTTATGGGCTGATTTGGACCCTGGGGATTTATTTTGTGTGATGCCCTGCCATCAAGCCATGAAACTGCTCCACACAGCCCGGTTCTTTCCGGCGTTACGATACACACGTGGGATGGGGCAAACGACTGGCAAAGCGTGCAGGAGTAATACGTATCAATGTCTTCATCCTTCATATCTGCCAATCTTTCATCCCTTATTGCCCATGTTTTTCTTGCTTTCTCAAGAATTTCCCTGACCTTTTCCTCTTCTGTATATATTTTTACCTGGACCTTGTCAATAATGCTTGAAAAATCCTCATGAAACTTTCCCTGGATGGCAACGCCGAGATGTTTTAACTGTAATCCTTTTTCTTTTGCTTTTTGGGATAATCTTATCCAGATAATGTCTCTCTGACCAATATGCATTGCTCCATTTACATAGTTGACGTAATCATGTATACGTCTTTCAAGAATAGGTTCAAAATCCTCCTGCATTTCTCTTCCTGCAACCTCTGCAACGATACCAAACGGGACCAAACTTCCCTCAGGAAGAACGTCTACGTCAGGGCCAATAACCTCAACCTTTCCATCTTCAACCTCATTAAGCGGCTTTGAAGTCGTCCATTCAAATGCCGGCGTTTTTGTCCCGCCCGCCTCCACGTATATGTCTTCCTTTCTTATTCTTTCACCTTCAAAAGCAGGGCCAAAAGGAACAGGAAGAGGAATTTTGACGACGGATACTTTTAATCCTCTCACCTCAACTGCTTTTGCTACGAGCCGGTCATAAGGAATACCTGAAACAACGTGTTCATAAGTGCAAACCCCTGTAGGAAGTATCTGCGGAATATGGGTATCCGCTATTGTTGGAAATCCAAAATTTATGGCTCCTGCTGCAGTGGCATACCACTGCTCATCAACATGTCCAAGAGCAAGAACGAATGCAAATATTCTATCCTTGTTATATATAAGTATTCTCCTGTAATCCCCTGCCTCAATTCCTCCAAAACTCATTGCCGCCCTTACTGCAAAACCAAGTGAAAAAACAGCCTCGTATATATCAGGACCAAAAGGAACTAATCTTACAGGCCAGCCAACCTGAACGTTTGCTTTTTTCAACTGCTCTGAAAATCTTTCTCCATTATGTGATGCGCACATAAAAACGTAAAGATTTTTTTCCTGCAGCTCCTGGGCGATTCTTGCTGCGGTTTTCTCGTCAGGGGCAGAGCCTGCTATAGCGGCAAATCCCGGTGCGGTTCCATCAACAAATTCTATGCCTCTTTTTCTCAAAATAATGTCATTTGCTGCTCCAAGCCATAATTTCTCATCTGTCGGGTCCTCTTCAGATAAATAAAAACCCGGCTCATTCAGATATTTTACAGCCTCATACATCTCTTCAGCAAACAACGTTGCCATCCCGGCATCAAGTGTTGGGCCAAGATATGGAAGATGATAATTACGGGAAACAGGTTCCGGTATGATTTTTTTACATATTTTAAACACTTTTTCCATATCCGCTAAATTTTTTACGGGTATGCCAAGAATACCATAAATTACAGGCAGGTAATACGCGGTTTCAGGAAATCCCACCTCCTGCTTACCGCCATATTTGTCCATTGCCTGTTTCCAGTATTTCTCAGACATATCAAGAATCTTATGTGCTCCATTGATTGCAGCAGAAGCAATTATTTTAGACATAGTAATTTCATCTCCTTAACATCATTATTGGTATTATTCTAATTCCCTTCTCATAGCCATATCATACAAAACTCTTTCTCTTGCCTTGTCAATTCCGAGTTTTTTCCTTTTTTCATCAATGTGGTCTATCATTAATTTTGCCATTTTAACAGGGTCTGGCTCAAAAGCCCATTTCCCGCCTAATTCATTTTCAATGCCTTCAAATAAATATTTTGTCAGGTTCTTACTTCCAAGTGTAGGCCAGGTAACTCCAAAAACCGTAAAAACCCCGGATGCCACAAAATACTGGCCAATGGCAATCGCTTTTTCACTCATCCATTCAGGAGCAGCACCAGCAGCAGGAAGTTCAGAAATATCATCTCCAAGCCCGCCTTCTTTTACCATTGCCGTTGCCGCTATAAGAATCCTTGAATTATCAACACATGAACCGAGATGTAAAACAGGAGGAATCCCTACAGCCTCGCAAACCTCCCTTAAACCGGGACCGCAATAGTCAAGTCCTTTCACAGGGTCCATCAATCCCGCCTTTGCAGTTGCTATTGCAGAGCAGCCTGTTTGTAAAACAAGCACGTCGTTTTTTATAAGTTCCTTGACAAGAGTTAAATGATTTTCATCAGTTGTAATCTTGGGATTGTTACATCCAACGACTCCTGCAACACCCCGTATTTTCCCGTTAATGATATTATCATTCAATGGCCTGTATGATGCGCGGAATAGCCCTCCAAGGATATAGCTTATAGTCTCATGAGAAAATCCCGCAACAAGACTAACCTCTTCCTTTGGGATTGATACCTTTTCTTTTTTTCTGTTCTCAAAGTTTTCAATAGCCATATCCACAAGTTCTTTTGCTTTTTCAAGGGCATTTTCCTCGGTAAACTCTACATGGGTTGCACCAGGCAGTTTTGCCTTGGGGGACGTTGTTATAATCTTTGTGTGGAAACAGGAAGCTACCATTGGAAGGGACTGCATAATACACTGGATATCCACAGTCATTATCTCAACCGCACCTGTTGTTATTGCCATTTCCTGGTTTAAGAAATTTCCAAGAATAGGGATACCATGTCTCATAAGAACCTCATTTGCAGTGCAGCATATACCACCGAGATTTATTCCTTTTGCCCCTTTTTGCCGGGCTTTATCAACAAATTCCGGCATATCAACAACAATTGCGAGCATTTCTGAAAGTAGCGGTTCATGCCCATGAACCACAATGTTTACGTATTCTTTGTCAAGAACACCAAGGTTGACTTTTCCCACCAGGGGCTGAGGGGTTCCAAAAATAATATCCTGCAGTTCAGTAGCAATCATGGAGCCGCCCCATCCGTCAGAAAGAGAACATCTTGATGCCTGTCCCATTAAATGCTTATACTCCTGGTCTGTCCCCATAACTGTTCTTTCTATTGATTCTGAGATTTCCCGGTCAACTCCCCTTGGTTCTACTTTATATTTTTTCCATAGATTCTGTCTTTTTGCCGGCGCCATTTTTAAAAAAGTCAGCCTACCTTCCTGCTGACCAAATTCAGACAGGGCTTTTTCTCCGAGTTCAAGGGCAATGTCTTCCGTTTTTTTGCCTGAAGTCTCTATTCCAAAAATTTTGCATAATTTGATTAGTTTATATGTATCCTTGATTTGATATCCCGGAGCCTCATTTTTGGCAATCTTTATGAGTGCTTCTGCAACTGACCTGCCATGCCCTGAATGTGCAGAAGAACCTGCCGCCACCATTCTTAAAAAATGACGGGCAGCGATTGTATCGGCATCTGCCCCACAAACTCCATATTGAAACTTACCTCCAGACCCAAATGGAGCTATTCTGCAAGGACCCATTGCACAAAAACGACAACAAAGTCCAAGCTGCCCGAATTTACACTGTGGCTGTTGCTTTTCAAGCCGTTCCCATACAAGTTCAAATCTTTCTCCTGATTTCATCGTATCCACCTGCTTTTGTTCTGTAGACATTTTATTTACCCTCCATTATTTCTTCTATTATTCCATCCATTAACTGCACCGCTTTTGGATGTCGCATAACAAGTATGTCGGCTCCTGCTGAAGCAAGAAGAACCGCAGTAAGCGCCTCCATCAAGATACCTCTTTCCTCCTGTTTACCCATTCCGGGGAATTCATCAGAGGAAAGACCTGCCTCTTTTGTTTTCCATGTTTCCCTTCCAACATAGCATATCATAGGAAAAGCAAGTTTATCATCCTGCTGGATAAGTCCCGCGATTCTATCTCTTTCCATCACAGAATACGTATATTCAATCCCGTAGCCAAGCCCTCCTGTTGTCGGGTCCATGATAATCTTGTTTTCGGGTACTCCAAGTTCAAGAAGAAGAATGTTTAATTGTTTTGCAAGATTTACGTCAACCGGAGAGGAAGCAAGTATAACCTGTTTATAGGCAATACCTGCTGCACCGAGTTGTTTATAGTTTTTATCAATGACAGGACCTATTCCCACGTTTTTCCCGTCACAAACCTCTGCAATGAGTTTTAAGGTTTCCGTATCCTTTTCAGGGTTATCACAACCCCAGAATAGAAGAGGAACGTCCACCTCTTTTATGAGATTTTCAACAATTTTGGCAATATCTGAAGCAGACCTGTTCATTCCGATGGGGTCTATGCTTGTGAGAGATATTGTGAGAAGTTTTGCAGAATATTCCTCCACACACTTTTTAGCCCAGCGGACAGGGTCATTTAAAACAGACTGGAAAGGTTTTTTGCATACATCAGGCCATTCTTCAGGTGCAGAGTCCATAACTTCATAAGAGATTAAAGGCGGATGAGAAATTGGGCATTCAAACGTGTGAAAATTAAAACAGGTTTGTCCCCCGATTGTAACTGCCTTATTCCCTGTTCCGATTGTTACTTCCCTGATTTTACCCGTATAATTAACCGATGGTATTTTAACTTCCATTTTCTTCTCCATGTTTGAGAGTATTATGCCTCTGTTTTTCTTTTTTCACTTCCATATCCTTCTCCAAACCAGTATCTTTCAGCATTCTTCAAAAATTTATCCATTTCTTCCTTCCCCTCTATTTTTTGAAGCCATTGCAATGGTTTTTGTGGTTTTCCCTGCTGATACGTTTCTCCAAGAATTTTTTCTTTTTCTTCCATTACGCCTCCATCTTTTTTATTATTTTTTCTATGTCTTTCAGAAAGGAAGGCTCATTCTCCCAGAAGCAGGTTCCTTTTATTTCTGATTCTCTTATTTTTTCATAATATGGTATGGTACCAAGAATTTGAAATTTATCAAGATTACTGTCTAAAAATTCTTTTTCTTTTTCCCCCCTGACCATATTTTCAATGATACCTATGTTTTTTATTTTCACTTCTTTTGCAAGTTTATTGATTTTCAGTGCGGTATCAACGGATTTTTGCCCCGGCTCAGTTACTACAATAAGCCAGTCCATACCGGCAACCGTCCCTCTCCCAAGATGTTCAATACCCGCCTCCATATCAAGGATTACAACGTCATCTCTTGCAAATATAATATGCCTGAGAAATGCTTTCAGAAAAGTATTTTCCGGGCACATACATCCCAACCCGGCTCCTTTCACGGTTCCCATGATTCCAAACAGGATATTCCCGCTTCTAAGAAAAAATTTTTCAGGAACGTCATCAACCTTTGGATTCATTTTAAATATTAAGGAGGGATTTTCAGTATCTACACCTGTTCTTTCATAAATAAGCGATTTCATTTCAGAAAGAGGAGTGATTTCCCCTTTTATTCCCAATGTAATCTGCAAATTCGTATCAGGGTCTGCATCAATAACAATTACTCTTTTCCCTTTTTGTGAAAAGTAGGTTGCGAACCCTGCTGAAAGTGTTGTTTTACCTGTTCCACCCTTCCCTGATAAAGCTATTTTCATATATTGTTATTATATCAAAAACTTATAATTATGTCAAAAAAAATTACTAAAATTTGCCATAAAATTGTAAAATTTTATGGCTATGGAGATGAGATTACGATTTCTGCGGCTTCAAGAAGGGTTTTTGCTGTATAATCAGGTTTACACTTCCATTCTTTTGTCTCTTCCTCTGATTTTGTTTTTCCTGATAAAACAAGTATTGTTTTTGCCCCTATATTTTTTCCTGCTTCTATGTCAATGGAGCTGTCACCAATAAAAAACGCTTTTGAGAAATCAATAGGACCAAAGTCATTGTCAGCCTGCTGGAAAAGTCCTGCCCTGGGTTTTCTGCACTCACAATTTTCTTCAGTGGTATGAGGACAGTAATATGCTTTTAAAACATTAATCCCTTGAGATTTTAAAATCATTTGCATTTTTTTTGTAATGTCATCCAGGGTTTCCATTGTAAGCAATCCCTTGTTCACACCTGCCTGGTTGGATATAATAATGATTTGGAAGCAATTGGAAACAAGTTTTTTCAGCCCGTCAATGGCTGACGGCAAAAAATTAAATTCCTCCCGGCTTTTTACGTAATCGTTAGGGGTATAATCGGAAATAACACCGTCTCTGTCAAGGAATACAAGTTTCATTCTATCTTTTCGTCCACTGAAATCTTTTTCTGGCACCTTTTCTTCCGTATTTTTTCCTTTCCTTCATTTTTGGATTACGGGTAAGAAGGTCAAATTTCCTGAGGTCGGGTATAAGTTGAGGATTAAATTTGGCAATGGCTCTTGCAATAGCAAGCTTGGAAGCATCCACCTGACCATGGATACCACCGCCCTGGGCCTTCAATTCAATGTCAAACTGGTTGTCAAGATTTGTCACTTTTAAGGGTTTTAAGACTTCATCCTGAAGATAAAACAGAGGAAAATATTCGGAAAGTTTTTTACCATTTATGACAACGTTTCCTGTCCCCTGTTTCATTTTTGCAATCGTATGCGATGATTTTCTTCTTCCTACTGCAATTAAAAGATTACTGTCCATTTCTTCTCCATTTTTATAAAGAATAAGTGTGAGATAAAAAAATATATTACATTAATTCTGAAAGGATGTCAAAAGAATTTTTTAAGTCTTTATACAACTTTACGTATAATGGATAAAATCTTTCATAGGTTTTTTGAGTTTTTTCCCCGGGATGAAATGTGTCTTTTCTTTTAATGAATTTTTTACATGTTTTTTCAATTTCAGGAAATACCTTGAGCCCGGTTCCTGCAAGAAGCGCTGCCCCGTATGCGGGACCTTCCTCTGATTTTAGCCTTTCCATGTTTTTGTTGAAAATATCCGCCTGCATCTGACACCAGAATGAACTTTTTCCCCCACCTCCTGATGCTCTGAATGAATTACCCATAGGCAGACCTATTTCCTTCATAATTTCAATTGTATCCTTTAATCCAAATGTTACACCCTCCATTACTGCTCTTGCCATATGGGATTTTGTATGTTTCAGGGAAAGCCCAAAAAATACACCCCGGGCATCAGGGTCAGGATATGGTGTTCTTTCCCCTGTTAAGTATGGAAGAAAAAACAACCCTTCAGACCCTGGAGGAATCTTTTTCGCCTCTTCAGTAATGGTCTTATAGGATTTTTCCTTCATAATATCCCTGAACCATCGCAGGGACCCGCCGGCTGAAAGCATGACTCCCATGAGATGCCACTTGTTAGTAACAGCATGGCAAAAAGTATGAAGTCTTCCTCCGGGGTCAACAAAAACTTTGTCTGAATGGGCAAAAACCACGCCGCTGGTTCCAAGAGTAACTGATACAAGGCCTTCTTCCACTATCCCATTTCCAATCCCGCCTGCTGCCTGGTCTCCTGCTCCTGCCACGACAGGAGTTCCTTCCAAAAGTCCTGTTATTTCCCCTGCCTGTTTTGTAATTTTTCCTGTTATTTCCATGGATTCATAAGAACGGGGAAGAGATTCCGGAGGAATCCGGAGCCTTTCAAGAATTTCTTTTGACCACGTCCTGTTTTTTACGTCAAACAAGGACGTTCCTGATGCATCTGAAACGTCCGTTGCAAATTCACCTGTCAGGCAGAACCGGATATAATCTTTTGGAAGAAGAATTTTTTTTACCTTGTCATAGATTTTTCTATGATTGTTTTTAAGCCAGAGAATTTTGGGCGCCTGGAATCCGGTAAGAACAGGATTGCACGTAATTTCAAAAACTTTTTCCTTTCCTATCGTCTCATTTATTTCATCACATTCTTTTTGGGTCCTCTGGTCACACCAGAGAAGAGCAGGATAAACCACCCTGTTTTGAGCATCAAGAAAAACAGAGCCATGCATCTGGCCCGTAAGTCCTACACCGAGAACATGGTTTCCGGTTATTTTTTTTGAGGATAAAATTTTTCTTATGGCTTTTGAGGCCGCTTCCCACCATTCTGAAGGATGCTGTTCTGCCCAGCCCGGCCTCGGCGTAATTAACCCGTATTCCTCTGTAACGGCTGCTTTAATTACGCCATCCATGTTTACAAGAACTACTTTTACGCCTGTCGTTCCAAGGTCAATGCCAAGCAGATATTTTTCTTTTCCCATCTTTATTTATTGACATTCAGGACAATCTCCGGAATGTTATTTAATGTATTATGGATAGTACATTTATTTGCCCATTCAAGAACCCCTTTTTTATATTCTTCTGTTGTAGCAGATGGCAGGGATATGTCAAAAACCATCTTTCCTATTCTATCAGGAAGATGTTGATAATCAACCTTTATCCGGAGTCCTGAATACGAGATTTTGGCTCTCTCACAATAAAAAATAACGTACATTCCTATACATGAAGCAAAAGAAGTTACAAAAATCTCAGGCGGAGTAGGACCCGTGTCCTGTCCTTTAAGTTCTTTCGGAAGATCAATGTCTATCTTATGATTTCTTACAATTGCCTCAAATTTTCTGCCCTCAATGTTTTTCACTATTATTGTTGCCATTTTTTCTCCCGGTACAAATATCTGTAAAAGCCAGTGTTTTGATTTTCGTACTGGCTTTTACAGATATCCCAAAATCCTGCTTTCATATTATTTTTTTACTTCTTGCATGTACACTGCTCATAGGGCTTCTTACAACCTTCACACACTCCATTTACTATTTTTTTACCGCACTTGCACGGAGAACACCCGCAGGTTTTACACATTATAATTCACCCCCCTTATTTATTTTTTTCAAATCCTGACATTTATAGTATGTTTTACTTTTTATTTTTCAAATTGTCAACAAATTGAGATTCCTAAAATTTTTCTACCACCTCTATTATTTTTTCATAGTTTTTCAACGTCAGGTCTGAAAGAATTCTGCCATAAGGACATGCAGATGGCATAAGTACAAATCCTCTCCCCTCTCCTGCAGTACCCTCCTGCAATGCTTTTATAACTTTTTTTTCAAATTCCGGTTCCGGCAGATTTTCAATGTCGCTTACTTCCAAATTACCAAATAACGTTAAATTTTTACCATATTTATTTCTGACATATGAAAGCTCCACGTCTCCCTGGGGCGGAGGTTCAATTGGGTCAAGACCCGTACAACCGGTTGTAATAATTCCACCAAGAATATCCTTAATCCTGCCATGACAGTGTATTCTTGGATATCCCCCGGATTTACGTATCAAGTCTATCAGCGGCTTATCATATTTAACCACATATTCAGTGAAAAAAGATGGAGGAAGATATGGGGGGGATGCAAATTCAGGTCCATAAATACGCCATAATTTACCGGGAAGAACCCTGGCAATGGCTTCAATTCTGAAATAAAGGGCACTGAAAAATCTTTCAAGTAACTTATGAAACATATCAGGATAGGAAAAAGCAGTCATTATGTAATCCTGCATGGAAAAAAGTTCTGCTGCATTACAAAGCGGGTCAGAAGTATCAATCATGACAATACCCGTATCTCCAAGTAACTCCTCTGTTTTTAATATCCCGGATATGTCCGGTTCTCCACCGGGTGGTGTTTCCGGCAGGTCAAGATATGTTTTAAAATCGTCCATATTTTTTAAAAGATGTTCCAATCTCCATGTTGTTCTTACGTCCATGTCCCGCCGGCTCATACTTCTTAAAATACGATTTCCTGCTTTTATCGTTATAGTCGTAAATTCACTTTTTCCTTCAATCCTTGTATTTATTTCTGTAAACTCTTTCAGACTATCTTCAGGAGTATTTTTAAATGGAACTCCCCTCATAACGATTCTGTCAGTTTTTTCTCTTGTTAAATTTAGCAATGGTTTCCATGAAGGATGAGAATAGATATTAAATGGGTCGGAGTTCTCAGGATTTTCGTCCAGTCCATTCAATTCATAAAAGGATACCGGGGGTCTGTCCACTGCCTCACCTTTGATTGAAGCCATTAACCTTTCTTGTCTGAACATTTTCAGTTATTGAGAATATCCATTGAATAGGTTTCCAGCATCTGCCTATAACCTGGTCTCATTCTTGAATCTGTATTTGCCAATAATGCTTTGTTAAGGTAATCGTCAATCTGGTTTTTAGCGTAATTTAATGCATCTGAGTCACGTATAATCCCGCATATCTTAAGCTGTTCGTTTTTAGTTATATTTTTTTTGGATATTATCTTTTTTATACAGGACTTAACATTTAGACCGGATTTATTGTATGCACGCCATATAAGAATAGTCTTTTTGGATTCTTTTATATCGTTTAAATTGGATTTATACAAGCCCGGCTTTTTACTGAACATATCCGTAATGTCATCCTTAATCTGGAACGCCCTTCCCAAATATATACCGAATTTAAAAAGTTTATCTATGTCCTTTTTCCCGGCACCGGCAAGTATTGCACCTATTGTAAGAGGCGCAGAAAAAGTATAAATGGCAGTTTTTAAATCATATATCTTATAAATGTCATTCAGGGTGATTTTATCTATATTTTCAAGGCTTGAAATAATGTCAAGAAATTCCCCGTTTCCGGTGTAAACAGCCGCATCAACCAATTTTTTAAAGGCAATTTCCTTGCGACGGGCATCTTCCTTGACGGATAAGAATGAATACGTCCCAAGAGCATACATGATATCACCCATTATAATGGCAAGGTCATTGCCATTGAATTTAGTATTTTTATGTCTTGCAACGTATTCATTTAAAATTCTATGCAATGAGGGTTTTCCTCTCCTGATGCTGGATTTATCTATGATGTCATCATGAACAAGTATGGAATTATGTAATAATTCCAATGACATTGCCGTCCTGTAGAGCCCATCCGGCTTTTTTTTAGTAAAACCTGAATATCCAAGAATAAACAGGACAGGCCTTATCCTTTTACCTTTCCTCAAGATAAAACCCTTGATATTATTTAATAATACAGGAGGAAATTTATTCAAGTGGTATGCCCGGCTTAAATCATTGAAATAGTTAACAAGCTCCATCTCCACGCTCTTCTTTATTTCCGTAATCATAGCCAAGGTTAATTTTCCCTCTCTTCATATTTTTTCTTTAATCCCTCTACAACGTTCGGGTCTGATAAAGTGGTGGTATCCCCGAGAACTTTACCTTCTGCAATATCCCGTAATAACCGGCGCATAATCTTGCCGCTGCGTGTCTTGGGAAGTTCTTTGGTAAAAATTATTTTTTCCGGCTTTGCAATAGAACCTATTTTTTTTACTACATGTTCTTTTAGCTCCTGTTCCTTCTGGAGAGAGGGGGTATTACCCTCTTTCAGAATAACAAAAGCAGCAATTGCCTGCCCCTTGATTTCATGATAAATTCCAACTACTGCTGATTCTGCCACACCGGAATGGTCCACTAAAGCGCTTTCCACCTCCATCGTGCTTATCCTGTGTGCAGAGATGTTCATTACGTCATCCACCCTGCCTAACAGCCAGAAATATCCCTCTTCATCACGCCTGGCACCATCACCTGTAAAATAAGTTCCTTTGTTCCATTTTGACCAGTATTGTGAAACGTATCTTTCCGGGTCCCCGTATATGCCTCTTAACATGGCAGGCCAGGGTTTTTTGATTGCAAGGTATCCACCGCCTACGTTGATTTTATTACCTTTTTCATCTAATATGTCCGCAACAATGCCGGGAAACGGTTTGGTAGCCGAACCAGGCTTTAAAGTAGTCAGACCTGGAAGCGGTGTTATAAGAATCATTCCCGTCTCAGTCTGCCACCACGTATCAACAACCGGACAGCGTTCCTGTCCGATATTTTTATAATACCACATCCATGCCTCCGGGTTTATTGGCTCTCCTACTGAGCCAAGCAGACGCAGTGAAGAAAGATTATGTTTTTCCGTCCATCCTGTTCCACACTTCATAAAAGCACGTATTGCAGTAGGCGCAGTATAAAAAATCGTTACCCCATATTTTTCTATTATTGACCAGAATCTATCTATTTCAGGCCAATCCGGAGCACCTTCATACATTAAAACTGTTGCTCCGCAGGATAATGGCCCGTAAACCACGTAACTATGCCCGGTTACCCATCCGATGTCTGCGCTGCACCAGTAAAGGTCATCATCTTTTATGTCAAAAACCCATTTTGTAGTGGCATATACACCTGTCAAATACCCGCCCGTAGTATGAATAATTCCTTTTGGCTTGCCCGTAGTTCCTGACGTATAAAGCGTATAAAGAATATCCTCGCTATCCATTGGTTCCGGTCTGTAATAAACCGGAGCCCCATCCATCAACTGGTGCCACCAGTGGTCTCTTCCCTCTTTCATCGTAATCGGAAAATCACTCCTGCTTCTTTGTACTACAACCACGTTTTTTATAGAGGGTGTTTTTGCCAGGGCATTATCTGATATGTGCTTAAGTGGAATGAATTTACCTCTGCGATATCCTCCGTCTGCCGTAATTAAAACCGTTGCCTGTGCATCGTTGATACGGTCAGCCAATGCCTCGGCACTGAACCCGCCAAAAACCACGGAATGAATAGCTCCCAATCTGGCACAAGCAAGTAATGCCACGGGAAGTTCAGGAAGCATCGGCATGTAAATTATCACCCTGTCTCCTTTGCGTACGCCTAATTTATAAAGAACGTTCGTAAACTTGTTTACCTCCTGGTATAATTCCCAGTAGGTTAAAACACGCTGGTCCCCGGGCTCGCCTTCCCATATGATTGCCGCCTTATTACGTTTACCTGCATGTATATGTCTGTCAATACAGTTATAAGAAGCATTTAATCTTCCCCCTACAAACCATTTTGCATGAGGAGGATTCCATTCCAACACCTTATCCCACTTCCTGAACCAGTACAACTCCCCGGCAAAATTCTCCCAGAATTTTTCAGGGTTTTTATTTGCGGTCTCATAGATTGACTCATCTTTTATGTTTGCCTGGCTGACAAAATTGGATTTGGACGGGATCCGACGTTCCTCGTCTAACAAAACTGTCAGTTCACCTTTAATTTTTTCTTTATGCCGTTTTTCTTTTTTTACTTCAGTACAGGAAATCTGATTTACCTGATTTTCCATTGATTTAATAGTACTGACAATCTGTTTCTTCAGTTCATCATATCCTGCAGTCTTGGATACGTAAGTATCAAAATGCGGTTGAATTCCAATCTTTTGCATATATTGCATAAAAGAGAACTTATCTCCAAAAGCAGTTAAAAGAATCACGGGTATCTTATTCAATTCCGGGTCATTTTTGACTTCCCTGCAAATGTCACTTCCATCAATACCAGGCAGCATTAAATCCAATAATATTATATCGGGCTTGTATTTCCGGATAGACTTAATTCCTTCAGTCCCGTCATAAGCAGTAAAAATCCGATATTTGTCTTCAAGAAACATCCTTGTTGTCTCAACAAAATCATGGTCATCATCAATTAATACAATTGATTTCTTTTCCATTTATCCTCCTAAGAAAGTTTTATTTAACTTGCAGGCACTGCAACCACCCTTGTCTGACAGGGTAAAAAAAAACTCGTACCTTTGCCAGGGATACTTTCCACCCGGATATTGCTCTTGTGTAATTTAAGAACCTCTTTAACTATGCTTAAACCGAGTCCTGTTCCCTGCTTATCCATATCCTGGGCATTCCTGCTCCTGTAAAATTCATCAAATATTTTATTTATGTCAGAAGCGGGAATACCAATTCCCGTATCCCATATCTTTATGTGAAAACATCCTTTTTTGTCTGGTACGGACTTAACATGGATGCCTATTTTTCCATATGATGGAGTATACTTGATGGCATTATTCAAAAGATTTATAAACACCTCCTTAAGGGTTTCCTTGTTGGCATAAACAAAAATCTTCTCCATTGGAATTTCACAGGATAACGTTAATTTTTTATCTTCTATGAAAGGTTTATATTCCTCTATTACATTATTTATTATATCATTCAGGGGGAATTCCTCTTTTTTAAATTCCTCTGAAGCTCTTATTTTTGAAAGATGCAAAAGGTCTCTCACAAAATTAAGCAGGGACAAAGTTCTCCTGTCTGCCCTGCCGAGCATTTCTTTTGTTTTTTCTGTTATGTCCCCTGTAAACCCCTCCAATACAACTTTTATACAATTCTGTATCGCGGCAAGACCGGATTGTATGTCATGGGTAACTGTCAGAACGTATCGTGATTTTATCCTGTCCTGTTCTGCAAGCTGTTTGTTAGCAAGTGTCAAAGCCCGCTCTCTCTCTATTAATTTTTCACTGATACTGCTGGTTAAATAAACGGCTAAATACAGGGTACTTGCCATAGCACCAAACACCCCCCAGGTATATACCCTGCTGAAAATCAGAGTCTGTCCTTCTGAAATCAAACTTCCAATAGGGTAATATGGTATAACTTTCATGGACTCAAGAATAATCACAAAACCCAAAATGCCCACTGCCAGAGTAGCCTGCATGTATGCATCCCTCTTAGGCAAAATAATGCTTGCGGTAATCATATGAAAGATGAAATAAAATATAAAAGGATTTTCAATTCCACCGGAAAAATAAAGTAAATACATGAGCATTATCAAATCAGTGGAAATCTGGATATTTGCGAACGTGTTTGCCCTTCCATGCCAGGTATCTGTTTCACTTGTTTTTTTTAATTTAGAGTGGTAAAAATAAAAAATGACGTTAAACAAAAAAAGTGCAGCAACACCTGCATATAAAAAATTAAAAGGCAGTTTAATTTTAAGAATGAAAACACTTGCTGAGATAATCAAAAAAATGCCGATAACTGCCAGCCATCTTAATTTTATAAACCATCCCAAACGGATATTCAGTTCTCTTGCCGTCATTTTTACGGGTTTTTTTCAGGCCAGTTAGACCATTTACTTTCTTTTTGGTTCAAAAGCAGTTTTACTTTTTCCACCAGTTCATCTGATTTGACCGGTTTATTCAAAAAATCATCAACAGGCAGATATTCATTATCCGTTTTATCTGAAAAACCGAATTGCGGATATTCAACATTTATAGCAGTAAGCATTAAAACAGGGATTTTTGCCAAAGATTTATCCTGTTTCAATTTAAGACAAAAGTCAAAACCAAGTGTCTTATGTTCAGAGCCGAACATTACGTCAAGAATTATAAGGTCAGGTTTATCTTCTTTGATTTTTTGTAAGCCATTGTCAGGGTCAATGGCAGAAGTAATGGTGAAATTGTGGGCTTGAAGAATGATTTTCAGCGCTTCAATTATGTCAGTATCATCCTCAATAAGAATTATCTTCGGATTTTTTATTTCTTCCATAGCGTTCTCCTGTAGTAAATATTCACTAAACAGTGTTTCCTCCAAAAAGACAATCCAAACTTATTTACTATTTATTATCATTTCCCTGTTGAGAACCAGGTTTTCTTCTCAATGAAGGTGGAATTTTATATTCCTCCTCTCTGGTCTCTTCCGTATTAAATATGCCTAATTCCGGTGGATTAATCTTTTGTTCAGCCTGCGTCTTTTTTTTGGGACTCCTGGATTCTTCTATGCCTGTTGCCATAAGCGTTACGTTTGCCTCGTCATTTAGATTTTCATCAATTGACAATCCAAAAGCAACCTTGTTCAGAGAGGATATGTCCTGTATAGTCTGCATTGCTTCAGCAACGTCTGGAAGGCTTAAATCATGACTGCCTATAATACTTACAAGAATATTTTTGGCATCAGGAAGCTCGTGTTCCCCTAAAAGCGGGTCGGATAAAGCGTTTTTCAGGGCTTTTACCGCCTTTTTTTCTCCGTTTGCTTTTCCTATGCCGACAATGCCTTTTCCCCCGTTTTCAAGCACCCTTTTTATGTCCGTAAAGTCCAGGTCCATTATATGAGAAGGCTTGTTAATAAGGTCTGAAACAGAAGATATACACCTGCTCACTACTTCATCAACCCTTTTAAATGCCTCCATAAAAGGTGTATCCCTGTCAACTATTTCCTGTAATTTTTCATTAGGGATACAGATTAATGTATCCACAACATTTTTTAAGTTTTCATGTCCAAGTTGTGCATTTATATCTTTTTTTTCCCATTTAAAAGGTGTAGTGGCAATACCTATTACAAGACTGCCCAGGTCTTTTGCTATCTTTCCAATTACGGGTCCTGCACCGGTACCGGTTCCGCCTCCAAGTCCCAAAACAAGGAAAAGTATGTGTGTATTTTTAAATAATTCAGATATTTTTCCCCTGTCTTCATTTGCCGCGAATTTTCCTTTTTCAGGGTCACAGCCTGCCCCGCCAACTCCACCGGTAATTTTTTCACCTATCTGAACCTTGTAAGGAACAGGAAGAAGATGTAAAGCCTGGGCATCTGTATCTATACCAATAAAATCAATTCCATCAAAATTGGGGCCAACCCTGCCTACAATTTTTCCACCCCCGCCTCCAACACCGACAACCTTAAGTTTTATTGGTGTTACTTTACTATCTTCAAGCATTACTTTCATGTTTGTCATTTTAATTACCATTTATCCCATATATCGGAAAATTTATTTTTTATGTTTGTTATTTTTTTTAAAAACGGGGCACTATGTTTTAATTTTTTTTCCCCGGGTTCTTTTAATGATAAAAGTAAAGTCCCAATACCGGAACTAAAAGCCGGTGTCTGATGTTGTTTTGGAAGCCCGGTGATTTTTTTTGAAATTCCAAGCCGTACGGGTTTTACAAAAATCTGCTCATTCATTTTTATCAGTCCTTTTAATAAAGAAGAACCTCCTGTAATTATAACACTTCCAATCTTTCTCGTGGAAAACTTGTGTTCCTTTTCAAGGAGCGCTTTTATTACGGAAAAAATATCATCCACTCTATCATAAACTATTTCTGATATTTTACCAATAGATACTTCATTTTTCAATCTTCCTGAAGAATATGGAATTTCCACCTGTTTTTCAAGCGCATCAGATTTCTCTTCTTTCAGGATGTCAAAATTACACCATCCATAATTTTTTTTAAGCTCTTCTGCAATGGCAGGTGTCGTATTAAGAATCTGTGAAATATCTGAATCTATAAGACCTCCACCTAATACCAGTGAGTATGTTCCTACAAGATTTCCTGAAACGTAGAGTAAAAAATTTGTAGTCCCTTTCCCGAAATCAATAAGCAGACTTCCCAGCTGTTTCTCTTCATCGCTTAATAAAAGCTCAGCACAAGCCCATGAATGTGGAAAAATCTTATCAACCATGGAGCCTGATTTTTTAATACACTGTATAAAATTCTGCAAAGGGTTTGAAAGCGCAACGAGAACGTGTATTTTTGCCTCCAAAGAATTTCCGAACATACCCTCGGGATTTTTTTTGACATTGGTTTCCTTGTCTATTACGTATTCCTGCGGGAACAGATTTAATATTTTCTGGTCAGGTTCTGCAGATATTTCCCCTGTTGCCGCTTTTATGATATTCTGAATATCCTCCTGTTCAATCTGGTTATTGGAAATTGTTGCTTCTCTGGATGTCAGGGACCCTTTAATAAATCCTCCCCCGATACCAATATTAACAAACTGGAGAGGCTTGTCTGTCTGGGTTTCAAGTTCTCTCATAATATCAGAAACGTACTGGGTAGTGCCTTCAAGGTCTATGACTTTTCCATTCTGTATAATCTCCGTTTCAGGATATACTACATGGCTTCCTATAACCTCAACCTTGTTTTCTCTGCCCATACCAACAATTCCAAAAATCTTATTTGAACCCAAATCCAGGGCTACAACAATTTCTTCTCTCATTTTTTATACCAATAAAGTCTCAAAGACAATCCAAACTTATTTCAAACACCGTTCTACTTGAGTATTTATGTATTACTTTTGCTTTTTTTCTACATATGGCTGATTAAACCGAAGATCAATGTACTTAAATGGAAAATTTTCTTTTTTACATGTTTCAAGAACAATCTGCAATTGTTCAAATTTTCGCTTAAAGTTTTTGGGATACAAAAAAACATCACCTTCCCTGCCTGACATTTTAATTTTTTCAAGATTTTCAAGCGATACAGTATCAGCCTGGAACAAATTACCTATATTATAATAATTATACCATCTTTCAATTTTTAAAAGTATCTTCAACTTTTCATCATCTGTAGATTTTTCACCTATAGAGCCGACCTGCATCCCTTTAACCACCCATCCCTTAAAATTTGAATCAAATGGAAGAAAATAACCATCTTTATCCATTAAAGCGAATTTATCCCCATCAATCACTTCAAACAAGGGTATTCTCAGACTAAGATTAATTAATAACGTTCCGGGCAATATTTTTTTTAGACTGCAATTTTCTACAAAATAACATTTTTTTATAGTATTGTAAATGGGATTAAGGTCTAAAAAAAGTATATTTTCTGACATTACGTTACCGACGTATGCAGACATAAGAGGCTGATAGACAGCAGGTTCAACGACAATTTTTCGTACTTTAAAAATAGATAAATGATGAAAATATTTTGGAACCATGATTCTTAAAAATACGAGTAAAAAAATTCCTGCAAGTGAGATGAAAATAAAAAAAGCCCTTTTCAACTTCTTTATTCTTTCCTGTTTTAACCTTTCCCGCATTTTTCCACTCCTGAACGGATTAATTTTTCACATAGCCGTGTAAATGATATTCCTGCACGTTTTGCTGCATCAGGCAGAAGACTGATGTCTGTCAGTCCCGGTATCGTATTTACGTCAAGCACCCAGCACTTTCCATACCTGTCAATTATCATTTCCATTCTTGCAAATCCTTTACATTTAAGAATCTCATAGGTTTTAATGGCTATATTTTCAGCATTTTTCAAGGCTTTTACGGGTATTTCAGGAGGTATAACGTGAATACTCCCCCCTATTTTGTACTTTGCGATATAGTCATAGAATTTTCTTTTTGTCCGTATCTCAATGGCAGGCAGAACCTGGAGTTTTTCATTGCCGAGAATACCAATGGTTATTTCAGTTCCCTTTATAAATTTTTCAATAAAAGACTCCCTGTCAACTTTCCATGCAGTCCTGACAGCCTTTTTTAAAACTTCTTCAGATTCAACAATGGAAATCCCTATTGTTGAACCCGAGCTTGCAGGCTTTACCACGATAGGATATCCAAAAGGAATTTCAGGGGATAAATCATTAATTTCAATAAAATCCGGGGTGGGTATACCATAGGATAAAAGAAGTCTTTTTGAAATGATTTTATTCATACAGATTGCACTTGAAAGAACTGACGAGCCTGTATAAGGTAAACCAAACGTTTCAAGAAATCCCTGTATTATCCCGCTTTCACCTTTCCCCCCATGAAGAGCGATAAAAACAAAATCAGGCTTTGCAGAAATAAATTCTTTTATAAAATTTTTCCCGGATGGGTCCAAAATGGAAACCTTATATTTTTTTTTAAGAGCATTAAACACAGATTTACCGGACATAAGAGAAATTTCTCTTTCAGGACTATCCCCGCCTGCAAGTATTACGATTTTCATCAAAAGTCTCCAATAAATTCTATTTCTGGTTCAAGAATTATACCATATTTACTGAAAATCTTTTCTTTTACATTCATGATAAGCTCATATACATCAGATGAATTTGCATTACCCGTATTTATAATAAAATTTGCATGTTTCTCTGATATTTCCACACCCCCGGTTTTTGTTCCCTTAAGTCCTGCATCCTCAATAAGTTTTCCTGCAAAGAATCCCGGTGGATTTTTAAAAATTGAACCTGCTGAGGGATGTTCAAGCGGCTGTATGTTCATACGGGTTTTCATTATCTCCTTCATTTTTTGCTTTATTTCCCCACTATTTCCACGTTCAAGTTTAAAGATTGCTGAAACAATAAAGAATGCCTCTTCTTTTAATGAGGACATCCTGTATCCGGTTATGATTTCAGAAACGTTTTTTTCAACCCATCCGCCCTTTTTGTCAAGAAAGTTTATTTTATCAGTTATTGAACTGATAAACAGGTCTTTTGTTCCGGCATTCATAATGATGGCTCCTCCAATAGAGCCGGGTATACCCGTAAGAAACTCCATGTTCTTTAGGTTGTTGTCCATGCAAAAGCTGAGGAACCCGCTTATTTTTACGCCCGATTCTGCATAAACGTTTTCATTTTCAAGGGAGAGCTTTGAGAAATTTTCCGTCATGGCAAGAATACCGTTATATCCTTTATCACTTATAAGAACGTTAGAGCCTCGTCCCAAAAATTTTACCGGGACATTATGTTGTTTTTCAAGATTATATAGAGTCTCTATATCCTTTTTATCCAGGGGAAATAAAAGGATTGATATCTTTCCTCCTGTCTTGAAACTTGTAATCTCTGAGGCAGGAAATTCAAAAAAGACTCTATCCTTGAAATTTTCTTTTAGCTCATCTTTTAATTCCATTTTGATATGATATGTGAATTTGATAATTATCTCAAGT
The DNA here is from genome assembly GCA_023485205.1 of Candidatus Omnitrophota bacterium. The sequence goes on from JAMCZX010000017.1 coordinate 42,855, forward strand.
AGATTAAAAACAGTGGATTCAATTAGTTTATCGTAGGCAGGAGAACGTCGTTCACTGAAGATTTATCCTTGGATTCTGTATCCTGGAAATGATACATTTAAATCGCAGGAACTTCCACTCTTCCGATTACAAAATCTCTATCGTCCGGAATAGAATTTTTTTCTTTCAAGTCTTCCAAATGAAATTCTATAGCCTCTTTGATATTTTCCATAGTTTCTTCAATTGTTTCACCTTGAGAAAAACAACCTGGTAAAGCAGGAACTTCTGCCCAGTATCCACCTTCTTCCGCCTTATGAAATATTACCGTATATTCCATTTTCACCTCCACTTTATAAATATTTCAAAAATTCTTTTTCTGTTAGTCCAGCTTTTTTAATGGCACTCTTTAAAAGTCCAATTTTTAATTCTTTATTGGCAGGTATAGTTATCAATTGCCCATTAGGCATTTTTATATTTACATGGTCTCCCTTACCTTTTCTGACAATTCCCCCCACATTAACGAAAACTTTTATAGCGTTTTTTCCTTTAACTCCACGTAGTATTTTAGTCATTCAAATCCCCTAAAATAAATTACAGATTCAGTAAAAATTATACTCTTTCTAAAATTTCCCTGTCAATAAAATGTGTAAACTACCTCGGTAACACTTTTTGGTTGTAATATACTTTTTTAAGATATAATCCATATCCGGGTGCCGTCTGTGAAGCCTTTTTCCTGTCTTTACTTTCAAGAATTTTTTTAACGTCTTCCGGGGATAATCTGCCTCTTCCTACATCCACAAGAGTTCCTACGATTGTTCTCGCCATTTTATAAAGAAATCCTGATGCATAAATTTCAATGGAAAGAAGTTTTATATTAGGGTCCATGGTAAATCTTTCCTTTTTTATTCTTATCCGGTAGATTTCCCTTACATGGGATTTTGCAGAACTGCCTGTGGAACAGAAAGATGAAAAATCATGTTTACCAATAAGACATTCACTAACTTTTTTCATTTTTTCAATGTCTATATCTGTCCTGACAAGCCATGCAAGATTTTTTAAAAAAGGGGAAAAATCACGGGAAATCAAATACCTGTAAATTTTGCCTTTTGCATCATACCGGGGATGAAAAGTGATTTTTGCTGTTGATAATTTTTTAATATAGACGTCCTGTTTTTTAAGTTTGCTGTTAAGAGCATTTTTTATGCCGGTAGCATCCATTTTTGTGTCAATCTCAAAAGAGATGGTCTGGGAAAGCCCATGAACGCCGCTATCTGTTCTTCCGCTTGCTTTGACAGGGATTGTTTTTTTAAAAACATGCTGAAAAGTTCGTTCAATAATAGACTGGATGCTTTTTTTGTCTTTCTGCCTCTGCCATCCGTAAAATCCCGTTCCCTTATACGTAACTATTGCCTTATATTTTTTCAATGGTAATGGAACCTTCAGCATCCATGCATGGAAGCATTTTTTTAACAACAATTGCTCTATTGTTCACTTTATTTTTATAACATATTTGACAGGTTTTGTTTCTATTGGAGTGCCACTTAAATTCATGTTTCTTGGCTTCACATTTAAAAATATATAGTGTTTCTTTGCAAAAATCTTTGCCAATTATACGATAAACAAAATAATCAATTAAACAAGGACTTTCTATGGCATCTGCAGGATATTTTCTGTTCCACATTTCCCATATTTTTTCCCAATTTCTATATTCGGGGTATTTTTTATCTTCTCTTCTAAAATCAATTTTTGGAGTTCCTTTACGGCTTGGCGATATAACTGTTTAGTAGACATAGTATTATGTTAAATAAATAAATTTGCTATTAGAAAGTTTGCGTGGTATTTTTCCCATAAATATGCGATTTTACCCACCATTCGGCTTTCTACCCCCGAAAATTGCCAATTCAAAAATTTTAAAATAACAGTCAACATCCTGATATCCAATTTTACGAAGCCACTGACATTGAGTTTCAACTGAAACCAAAATGTTTGCTTCTTTATCAGGACGCTTGTAATACTCTTTAGATAGTTGTGCTCTTGTACATTTTCCACCTTGATGAACATGAATTTTATAAAGTGAATCAATGAAAATTTCATTAAAAATCTTGTTAAGCCACTTCGTTTTAAAAGATACATGTTCTATATTTAAAAATAATCCTCCATGTTTTAGTAAATCGTAAATTTCAGTGTAAATCTCACGTTTTCTCTTATTCGATTGATGATGAATTGAAAAACCAGAAATTACTGTGTCAAATGGAGCTTTAGGTAATACCTTTTTAATCCAATATGGATCTGAATAATCAAAGTTAACAAAATCTATATTTTGAACATAGATAGAAAGATTTTCTTTTGCTGATTGTATCATATGGTCAGAAAAATCTAAAAGAACACCTTGGGCTCTGGGGTATTTCTGTAATATAGCCGCTGATAGTATCCCATTTCCACAACCTAAGTCTAGAAAACTCCTAATTTTTTTCTGAGATAACTCAATAAGTTTAATCATTATATCTATCTGTTCTCTACTCAAAGGAATAGCGACACGAACTTCTGACAAATACTTTTCTGCTAGTTCCGCTGATTTCCAAACTTCTGCTTTTTTAATTGCCATTATAAGTTTTTTTTCAATTCTGTTCCTTTATATACAACTACAGCCTTATATTTTTTCACAGGTGTAATCAAATTACTAATATTTTAATCCCGGGAATACCTTCAAAATCTTTGCGATTTCGGGTAAGAACAGCCATATTATGCTGAATAGCAAGAGCGGCAATCCATAAATCATGAGTACGATATGTAGACGGTTTACTTCGTTTATCAACATCAGCCGCAAGACGTCCAAAAATAATAGCCGTTTCTATATCAATCATAAGACATGGCTTGTGTTTTATTCTGATAAGAGCACTTGCCCGTTTATTACGACTGGAAGCATTAGCAGCACGATTAACTCCATATTCCAGTTCCGCAACTACGATTGGGGTCAAATAAACAGATTCATCACCGGTTATTGATGCTACATCCGCCGGAGCAAGGTTGCCTCGTTCAATATCTACCCATATACAACTATCCAGAATTATCGCCATGGATTACGCACCTTTCCGGAAATACGCTGATTAATTTTAGATAAATCTTTTAACCAACGTTCTCCTTCTATCGGCTCAATTGTACGATACAAATCGGCAAGAGCTTCAAGAGCAGTCATCTGCATAACTTCCGGCAAAATACGAGCAACCGGTCTATTATTCCGAATAATAGTAACCTCTTCTAAAGTATTTTCTATTCCATCAAGTACATGCCTGAAATTACGAACAACTTCTGTAGCTGTCATCTCTTTCATATTGTACCTCCCAAAATAGTAAATATTATTTATGTCGTATTGTATTTTACATATTCTATGTATTTTGTCAAAATTTACACATAGAACGGAATGGATATCCGAGCCATATTATTTTGATGATAAATTAGAAAATTTTGACGTTAGGTTGAAATCCTTATGGTTGATAGAATATTTTTGCAAGTTGTTTTTGAAGTAAAGCCATAAACATTTTAGCGCATTTTGAAGATAAAGTTTCATATCATCAATAAATTTGTAATAATTCTATTGTTCAAGTAAAGTAAGTGTTTTTGAATAATTAGCAAGAAGATTTAAAATTTCTTGTTCTTGCCCAGCAAGCAATTCATGTTTAGTTTTTTCTTGTAAAAAAGAAATTGCGCCTTGTAATTCTTTTAATTGATTTTGTACCTGCAAAAGTCTTTTTTCATTAATAGTATATCCTTTAACTAAATGATTTTTTAAGGTTTGGGTAGCCCAAATACGAAATTGAGTGGCTCGTTTGGAATTAACCCGATAGCCAACAGAAATAATTGCATCTAAATTATAGAGATTCATTTTACGGACTTTGCCATCGGCGGCAATCTGTTCCAAAATGGAACAGGTTGAATTCTTATCTAATTCACCAGTTTTATAAATATTATTGATATGTTTCACTATTGCAGGCCTATTAACATCAAAAAGATGAGCAATTAAATGTGCATCCAACCAAACTGTATCTTTATCCAATTTCACCTGGATTTCCGGTCCATATAGAGATTTATAAATAATTATCTCACCTTTTTTAAATTCTTGTTTTTTCATAGAATTGTTGTAAATATTCACTAAATGGCGTTGACTGAGTATTTACCTCCAAACTTATATACCACTAAACGATTCACTCTTCTATGTTGTGTTTAATAACTCTTCCTTCTGCCATGAATATTACATCCTCACATATATTTGTCGTAAGGTCGGCTATTCGTTCAAGATTATTTGATACCCTGATAAGATACAAGGCAGGCTGAATTACAGAAGAATCTGATATCATAAACGTTATAAGCTCTCTGTAAACCTGCTCATGCAAACTATCTACAATATCATCTCTTTCACATACGTTTCTTGCAAGTTTCGCATCTTCATTGATAAAAGACTCTATGCTGTCTTTTAACATTTTAGTTGCCTCATCTGCCATCCTTGGTATGTCAATAAGAGGCTTGATAGGAGGCTTGTCAATAAGAAAAATGGCACTTTCTGATATGTTTACGGCATGGTCTCCCATCCTTTCAAGGTCATTGTTCATCTTTAGAGACATAAGAATCGTTCTTAAATCTTTTGCTTTTGGTTCAAACTGCGCAATAATAGTCGTGCATAACTCATCAATGTCAATTTCCCACCTGTTCGCTCTCGGCTCATCAACCTGTATAACTTCGTTTAATAAATTTCTTTCCCTTTTAAGTAACCCCTCTATGCTTTTCTGTATCATTTTTTCTATAAGATTGGCATATTCAATTATTTCTTTCTTTAGATTGATTTCTTTATCTTCAAACATTTTTTCTCCTTTCCTAGCCAAAGGTTCTGTCAAAAATGAAATAAATATACCTGTCCGCTCAGGTGCTCCGTCACAGACAAAACTACAAAGAAATCGTGCCAAAAACAACTCACTCCTGTCCGCATACTACTGCGGCCAGCGAGTTCAAACATGTTTTTGCAAAGAGACTAAAGTCTGATTGCACGAACGCTGACGCTTTTCTTCTTGTTTTGTTCCTGTGACTGTGCAATTCGCTATCAGGTATATTTGTTTCATTTCTTATTTGACAGAACCTAGCCAAATTTCCCTGTAAGATATTCCTCTGTTCTTTTATCTTTTGGAACTGTAAACATTTTTTCTGTAGTATCATACTCAACCATTTCTCCAAGATACAGAAATGCAGTCCAGTCAGAAATACGCGCAGCCTGGGCAGTATTATGCGTGACAATAACAATGGTAATGTTTTTTTTAAGTTCCACTATCAGGGATTCTATTGCTGACGTGGATTTCGGGTCTAATGCAGACGTTGGTTCATCAAGAAGTATTATATCCGGATTCATTGCAAGCGCCCTTGCTATACATAGCCGCTGCTGCTGCCCTCCTGATAAGAACGTTCCCCTTCTATAAATATTTTTTTTTACCTCCTCCCATAGTTCCGCTTTTTTTAAAGAATCTTCCACAATTTTATCTTTTTCACTTTTTTTAAGTTTTATACCATTAAGAGTAAAACCGGATATAACATTCTCATATATACTCATTGTAGGAAAAGGATTTGGTTTCTGGAATACCATCCCGATTTTTCTTCTAATTACAATCGGATTGGCGGAATAGATATCCTGCTGGTGAAGAAAAATCCTGCCGGAAACTTTTGTATTATTGGCAAGTTCATGCATCCTGTTGATACATCTTATCAACGTTGTTTTTCCACATCCTGACGGACCCATAATTGCCGTAACTTCATTGGGTAATATTGAAAGATTTATATTTTTTAAAATCTCGGTTTCCCCAAAATATGCATAAAAATTCTCAATTCTTAAAATTGGACTTTCCATTTTTTTATCACGACCTTTGCTACAATGTTTAAAATCAAAATCAGTACTATAAGAACCAGTGCAGCACCCCAGGCTATTTTATGCCAGTCATTGTAAGGGCTCATTACGTAATTAAAAATCAGCAAAGGCAGGGAATTTACCGGTTTTAAAACATTAAGATTCATAAAAGGATTGCCAAAAGCAGTAAAAAGCAGCGGGGCCGTTTCCCCTGCAACCCTTGCCACGCCAAGAAGGATACCTGTAACAATCCCGCTTATTCCTGCCGGAAGAATAACCTTCAGAATTGTCCTGTAGTAAGGAACACCCAGTGCCAGAGATGCCTCCTTCAAATGGTCAGGAACAAGATTTAACGTTTCTTCCGTAGATTTTATTATAACAGGAAGCATCATAATTGCAAGTGCCACCCCACCAGAGAGTGCAGAAAATCCGCCCATTGATTTTACCACCCATATATAAGCAATTATTCCTATGACAATTGAAGGAATACCCTGAAGTATATCAGTGCTTATTCTTACTATTTCAGCCAGTCTGCTTTTTCTGTTTTCTGATAAAAAAACACCCGATATAATACCCACAGGTATTGAGATTACAGAAGCAATAATAACAATCATAAACGTCCCCACAATGGCATTTGATATTCCACCACCCTTTTCACCAACAGGTTTTGGCAGATGTGTAAAAAACCCCGGGGTTATGGATGAAATCCCGTTTTTTAAAATATAACCAAGTATAAATACAAGCGGGATAACAGAAATAAAAGAAAGGCCAATTATAATATACCTGAATATTTTATCCTTAAGAGTTCTCTTTAATGTATTATCCATTTCTTATGTTTCCACCATCAGTTTTTTGATTATAATTCTTCCTATGATATTAATGATGCCTGTAATGATAAAAAGGACCACGCCTATTTCAATTAAACTTGATAGATAAAGTGTGCCTGTTGCCTCTGTAAACTCATTTGCTATAACACTCGCCATTGTATTTGCCGGGCTGAAAATACTATGTGGTAAAAAATCAGCATTGCCAATTATCATTGTGACAGCCATTGTTTCCCCTAATGCCCTTCCAAGAGCAAGCAGGATTCCGGCGAAAATACCACTTTTGGCATAAGGTATTACTGCGCTTCTTACCACTTCATACCTTGTCCCGCCTAAAGAATAAGCCGCCTCTTTGATATCTGCCGGGACCATATTAATTACTTCTCTTCCAATGGAAGCGGAAAACGGAATAATCATAACTGAAAGTATAAGAGACGCCGTAAAAATCCCTACACCATATGGCAACACTCCAATCTTTATTTCAAAAATTCTCATAACAGGAACAAGAACAAACAAACCAAAAAATCCATAAACAACCGACGGAATACCGGCAAGAAGTTCAATCATACTTTTTAAAAGATTTGACAAAAATCCTTCTTTATAAAATTCACCCGTAAAAATTGAAATGGCAATAGAAAACGGGACTGTTATGATTATTGCAATAAATGAGGTAAGTAACGTCCCGGCAATGAAAGGTAAAGCCCCAAACTGTTCAGCAGGAGGAGACCATGACTTTGTAACAAAAAAATTGAAGCCAAATGCCCTGATTGATGGAAGAGAATTTAAAACAAGGGAGATACCTATTGCAAGAAAAAGTATTAAAACACCCAACCCGGATAAAAAAAGAAATCTTTTAAAAACCACATCTCCATGTTGTACTTTTGGGATACTTAGACTATCATTTCTATAGTTTTTTAAATTTTCTGCGGTATTACCGGCATTCCCGTTATTCATATTTTATTTCCCCGAGAAAAATGCAAAAAGAGACAGGCATCATGGATATTATAACAGATTTGATGAATTTTTTCCCATAGCCTGTCTCTTTTTAAAATTCTGACACAAGAAAAAAGGAACAGGATAAGTTTGGGTTTTCTTTCCGAAACCTATCTCCTACTTTGACAAAAGTGGTGCACCGTTATAATTTATTGACCTGATAATCGCCTCATCGTTCTTGACTGCGGCGCTGGAAAGAGAAGCATAGTAAAGAGGTTTTGTATATTTCTGCCCCTGATGAATAATCCACCATAAAAGATTTACGAGTTCCTTTGCCTCTTCTTTACTTCTGCCTGCATAGTCCTGGTTTTTATATACCAAAATCCATGTAAACCCACTGATGGGATAGCCACTTTTTTCCGATGTGTCGGTTATGGAAACTCTCATATCAGCAGGAAGATTGACATTCCCTGCAACACTTGTAGAATCAAGAGTTGCTTCTACATATTTTCCCATTTTATTCCGGATTAAAGCATAAGGGATATTATTCTGTAAAGCATAGATAAGCTCCACATATCCTATGCTTCCAGGTGTTTCCTGAACAATGCCTGAAACCCCGGGGCTCCCTTTTCCGGCAAGACTCCCCTGTGGCCATGTCAAAGATATTCCATATCCAATCTTTTTTCTCCATTCTTTGCTTACCTTGCTTAGATAATTACTGAAAATGAATGTCGTTCCACTGCCATCCGCCCTATGGACACCGATTATATTCATATCTGGTAATTTTACACCCGGGTTGATTTTTTGTATCCTGGGGTCATTCCATTTTTTGATATTACCAAGAAATATATCAGCAAGGGCACCAGGAGTAAATCTGAGTTTGGGACTTCCGGGCAGGTTATACATGATAACAACCGAGCCCATACAGGTAGCGATATGAACAACAGGTGCACCCATTTCAGATAATTGTTTGTCTGACAGGAAAGCATCTGAAGCACCAAAATCCACAACATGATTTTTGAGCTGTCTTATTCCACCACCTGAGCCAATTGCCTGGTAATTAATTTTTATCCCATGTTTTTTGTAATAAACATCAAAAATCTTGGAATAAAGCGGATAGCCAAAAGTTGACCCTGCACCAAGAAGTGTTTTTGTCTGTCCCATGGAGGCTTTTTCCGAAGAGGATCTGCTCTTTTTTGAGATAAAAACACCCAGAGTCACCAATATTATGATTACCACTAATACAGTTAAAAATTTTTTCATGTTTTCTTTTCTCCTTTCAGGTTTTTATTTTTTTACTATTTTTTTACTATGTACCATTTTATTATCCTGCACGCCTTTTAGCAAATTTTCTCACCCCCTCTCCTTGTAAATCCGTTAAATTTATTTTTGTTTTTTTAATTTTACTTATATGATAAATGTAAATGGTTAAAACAAAATTAAGAAATTGTTAATTTTGTGTTAATTTTTTACCCGGCACATTATAAATTATGAATAAAGACATAAAAAAATTATTGGCTGCAAGAGTTCTCAGAAGCCTGGGACAGGGTATATTAATAGTTAATTTTGCCCTGTATTTAAGAGCCCTGCATTATAGCGGCATATTGATTGGCATCTTATACGCTTTTACAAGCTTGTTCAGTGCTGGTGGAACGTTAGCCGTGGGATTATTAAGTGATAGATATAAAAGAAAACCATTTTTAATAGTGTATACTCTCCTCTTGTTTTTTTCAGCAGTCATACTGCTTTTCACGACAAATTATTATTTTTTATTAATCGCTTCTGCTTTTGGAAGCTTTGGATTAGGACAAATGGGTGGGGCAGGCATGTTTGGCCCGGCAGAAATTGCATGGCTTGCAGAAAAGATCAAAGCACGTGAAAGGGGCCATATACTCAGCTTGAGAAATTCTTTAAGCGCTTTTGGAATGGGGGTAGGCGCAATGCTCGCCATGTTACACCCGGCATTAGTACATATTTATCAGAATAACATCCTCTCTTACAGGCCATTTTTTCTTCTTATTGCCTTGATAACATTAATTACACTGCCTATCCTGATAACGACAAAAGAAGAATACAAATATAAACATGAAAAAATCATGGAAGAAGATAAAAAGATTACTGATGCCGATGAAATAAAAATCTATAAAAAAGAAAACCATAATTTAAAAAAATTGATTTTCTTAAATTCTATAAATGGTATTGCAATAGGATTAAAAGGGCCGCTGATTGCTTATTGGTTCGCAGTGAGGTTTAACGTCGGGGCAGACCTGATTGCACCTGTTTTAGCTATAACATTCTTTTTAACAGGCATATTATCATTTTGGACAGGACATCTTACAAAACATATGGGACTTATAAAATTAGCTACAATTTCAAGGGGTATAGGGGTTATTTTTCTTTTTCTTCTGCCAATTACACCTGTTTATAATTTAGCTGCAATTATATTTATATTACACCAAATATTCAACATAAGTTCTGCAGGACCACGCCAAGCTGTTTCAATAAGTCTTGTCAGGGATAAAAGACGTGGACTTGCAACAAGCTTAGATGCATTTTCCATGCAATTACCCCGTTCTATCGGGCCATATTTAGTCGGACTTTTGCTGGATGGAGGATATTTTGAACTTCCTTTTTTCCTGGCAGCAGGTCTGCAGGCTATTTATGTAATATATTACAGGAAGTTATTTAAAAAATATGATTTCCCTGATACCTGAAAATTAAAGGAGAATAATAAAAATGGAGCAAAAAGGAATTGTATTTCAATCAGACGTTCATGAAAAAATCATTAAGCTTGTGGCGGAATACGGGTATATAACAAGCAGCGAGGTTAAACTTTTAATATCTTCAGATGAGAACCCTGTCCCGGACAAAACGTCATTAGAACAAAAAGCACAGAATATCCTGTATTATATGTCAAAAAGAAAAATTATAGCCTCGTTTCAGACGCACCTGTCGCCTGCTTATGCATATACTCTTACCCCATCAACAAAAACCATCATTATACAATCCGGGCTGGTGGAATTTATCCGGCCATTTATTATAAGCAGGTATAAGCCGATAACTTTTTATCATGATACAGCCATGCTCAAAATGCACATTATATTTGAAGAGATTTTAGGGGACATGCTAAAAAGACATCTCTCCTCGTACAGGCTGGCAAAGCAGCAAACAAAAAAAATATGCGATGCTGAAATTTATTATACAGGACATAATCCTGCAGATAACAAGCCCCTGAATAAGGTTGCTGCTATGGAAATAGAGCTTACCGCCAAATCAAAAAACTTACTCCTGAACACGGCAAAAGACTTATTGCTACAGGCAAAAAACAAGTATAATTCAGTTATAATAATATACACATCCACCGGCATAAAACAAAACTGGCAAAATACACTTAAACAAATGGAATTTTTTTCCCCGCCCTATTTCTTTTTTATCCAATACCTTGACGTTATCCGGAATAAAAAAAATTGCAAAGCATATGACATAAATGATAATATCATCCCTCTTTTTAACCCTGAGGAGCAGAAATGTTAAGAACAATATCCGGGATTATAAAAACTTTTATTGGAAGTTTAATAAATGTCACAAGATTTTTATGGAGGAGAAAAATATGGAAAATAAGAGCTTTGGTGATAGTTTGTTTAATAGGAACACTACTTTATATTATTGTATATCACTTTGAAAAACCTTCAACAACATACCTGATACTTCTTATTTATGCAGGTATAGTATGGATTGGAACAGCAGTAGTAGAAAAATTCATTCCTGAAGATGATTTTAAAGAACCACTCAATGAATACAGCAAATATAACGTAAAACCCCTTTAAAATATCCCTTTTGAAAAATTCAGAAAAGAAGGCGAGAAAAATAATCTCGGGTGTCTCCTTGCAGTTACAATATATAACAAACCAATATATTTATCTACAAAACAAAGAAATTTTCATACCCTTTTAATAGGAGCAACAGGAGCAGGAAAAACATTAGGAGTACTTTTGCCGCTTATCAAAGATGACATAAAAAATAAAAGATCTCTTATAATTATAGATGCAAAAGGTGACAAAAATATTATAAAACAGATAAATAAATCTGTAAGAGATTTTGGCAGAGAAAAAGATTTCCAGCCATTTATTCTTGATGAAGTAGAACGTTCTTGTACATACAATCCTTTACAAAAAGGGAATTCCACACAGCTAAAAGATAAAATAATAAGTGCTATGGATTGGCCTACGAATCTGTTTTCCACAGATTCTTCCCATTATAAAAATAAATGTGCAAATGCCTTACAGATTTTATTTAATGAACATAACGAAAAAAAAGATAAAGAGCCTTTAACTCTTTCACAGGTTTATGATATTTTACAAAATTCAGATATAAACCAATATCCTAAACTCGCAAAATTTCTTAAAAACAACTTAAAGGATATAAGTTCTCTTACAACTGAATTATCATTGCTTATAAACTCAGAATTTGGTTCTCTTTTTGAATCCCCCAAAGGTGAAATAGATTTTATGGATGCTTATAAGAACAATAAAATAATCTACTTTTCACTAAATACACAATCTTATTCAAAAGCAGCAACGAAATTAGGTAAAATTATAACCGAAGAATTAAAAATCCTCAATGGAGAAATTATAAATTCAGATTTTAAAGATCGCCATCCAATGGGAATTTTTATTGATGAATTTCAGCTTTTTGGGACAGAATCATTTATGGATATTCTTGCTACAGGAAGAACAAGCGGATTTATGATTTTACTTTCCATTACATGTATCGAAGATCTTGATAAAATAGGAGGTAAAGCATACAGAGCGCAAATAATACAGAATACAAATATAAAAATTGCCATGAAAATGAATAACATGGAATCTGCTAAAGCACTTAGTGATGTTTTAGGGGTATACAAAACAATAGAAAGAACACATCAAACTATAGTTGACAGAATTTTTTCAAGACTGCATACAATAACAGAAAAGGTAGTGGATAAAAAAATTATACCCACACAGGTTTTCCTGGAATTAAAAATTTTTGAAGCAATTTTAATACATGGTAAAAATTCAGATAAAATAATTTGTGATCCTATTTTTCCAAATGTAAAAAATGAACCGTTACCTCCAATAAGACATAGAAAAAATCCAGATAAAGACCAATCATCTTCTAACAAACCACAGCCCCCAAAATCAGTTTTTTAACTTATTCGCCGAAAATTTGACAAAAATACTGGGGGATAGTATATTCTCACTTGAAAGTAAGATAAAAAACCCTTACGATTCAGGAGAAATATAAAATTATGGATACTTCAAATATATACACATGTCCAATGCACCCGGAGGTAAAACAGCCAACTTCAGGGGATTGTCCTGTCTGTGGTATGGCTCTTGAGTTGCAATCCATTTCTGTAGAAGAAGAAAAAAATATTGAACTTATATATATGTCAAGACGCTTTTGGATTAGTCTTGCTTTAACCATTCCGCTTCTTTTTATTGTTATGAGTGGTTACATTCCTGCAATATCAATTAAAAATATCCTTTCCTTTAAAATAGTTGAATGGCTGGAGATTATAATTACTACACCTGTAGTTTTGTGGGGAGGATGGCCATTTTTTGTCAAAGGGTTCAATTCTATAAAAAATCGCAGTCTAAATATGTTTACCCTGATAAGTTTAGGTGTGGGAGTTGCATATTTATATAGTCTTATAGCCGCACTTATACCATGGATATTTCCAGTGTCTTTTCGCAATAAAAGCGGACAGGTGGCAGTATATTTTGAAGCCGCCGCATTTATTGTAACGCTTGTACTCCTTGGCCAAATGCTTGAACTTAAAGCACGGAGTAAAACCGGAGCAGCGATTAAATTGCTTCTTGGTATGGCGCCAAAAACAGCACGGCTGCTCAAAGATGGTAAAGAAGAGGATATACCTCTTGATGAAGTCCATCCGGGAAATTTGCTTCGCATCAGACCAGGTGAAAAAATACCGGTTGATGGCATAGTAATAGAAGGTGTAAGTTCAATTGATGAATCAATGATTACAGGGGAACCTCTCCCTGTAGAAAAACATAAAAAAGATAAAATAATAGGCGGAACCATCAATGGCACAGGTTCAATTATAATGAAGGCTGAAAAAGTCGGGGCTGATACGTTGCTTTCCCAAATAGTTCAAATGGTTGCAGAAGCGCAAAGAAGCCGCGCTCCTATTCAAAAACTTGTTGATATTGTTGCAGGATACTTTGTTCAGCTCGTTGTTGCCGTTGCTGTTTTAACATTTATTATCTGGTCTTTATTGGGTCCACAGCCAAGAATGGCTATTGCAATTGTCAATGCTGTTGCCGTACTGATAATTGCATGTCCATGCGCGCTTGGACTTGCAACACCTATGTCAATAATGGTAGCCACTGGAAAAGGAGCTACAGAAGGCGTACTCTTCAAAAATGCCGAGGCTATAGAAATTATGAAAAAAGTGGATACTCTTGTAGTGGATAAAACAGGAACCCTCACAACAGGCAAACCGAGACTCATGGAAATAATTCCTGAAAAAGGATTTGATGAAAAAAGCCTCTTATATTTTGCCGCCAGCCTTGAAAAAGGAAGCGAACATCCTCTTGCAATGGCAATTGTTTCCGGAGCAATTGAAAGGGGTATAAACCCTGTGGAAACAGAATCTTTTGAATCATTAACAGGTAAAGGAGTTATAGGCAATATTGAAAAACATCATGCCGCGTTAGGGAACAATATACTTCTTGATGACTTGAAAATAGACCATAAGAGTATTGATTTAAAAGCTGAGGAAATGAGAAAAGATGGCAAGATAGTGGTATTTCTTGTAATAGATGGAAAAGTATCCGGATTACTCACAGTGGCAGACCCGATAAAAAATACAACCCCTGCAGCAATAAATCAGCTTCATAAGGAAGGGCTTCGCATAGTCATGCTCACTGGAGATAACCACACTACAGCCGAATATGTTTCCAAAAAGACAGGCATTGATGAAATAATCAGCGGAATTTTGCCCAACCAAAAGGCTTTGGTGATAAAAAAATTACAGGATGAAGGGAAAATTGTTGCAATGGCGGGGGATGGAATAAATGATGCCCCTGCACTTGCGCAAGCTCATGTTGGTATAGCAATGGGAACAGGTACCGATGTTGCAATGGAAAGTGCCGGGGTAACATTGATTAAAGGCGACTTAAATGGAATTGTACGTGCAAGACATTTAAGCCGGTTAACGATGCGCAATATAAAACAAAACCTGTTTTTTGCTTTTGTTTACAATACGGTGGGTATTCCTATTGCAGCTGGAGTTCTTTATCCTTTTTTTGGGATTTTACTCAGTCCTGTTATAGCGGCTGCAGCAATGAGTTTTAGTTCTGTATCTGTAGTAAGCAATTCTTTAAGGATGAGAAGAGTTAAGTGACACTTCAATCTTACCCAGGGACTAAAGTCATTTCAAAAAAAGGATAATAAGAACAATCAGGATTATAAACCAGTTTTTATATTCATGATTTTCTTTAAACCGGCTGAATGAAAAACTACGTCTATAGTTTCCTGAAAAAATATTAGATACCGGGAAAAAGCAGGGAACGTCTTTTTGATATTTTCTATAAGCCTCTCCAAATTTATTCAAGAGATATTCTTCTTCACTTTTAATTGCAGAAATGTAGGTTGCTGTAAAAAAAACCAGAAAATATATCCATACAACAGGATTATTTACAAAGACTGCAAACCCCAGCCCCATTAAACAGCTTCCAAAATATAATGGATGACGGACAATTCCATATATTCCTTCTGAAGAAATAATCTGGTTTTTTTTTATAACTCCGGCAGAAATGGTCCTGATAAACTCCCCGGTAAAAATCAGGATTAAACCCCAAATTAAATATCCGGGATTTTTTATATTACCTGTAACTACGAGAAGAATAAAATATATCCAGCCGGCAGGAACTCTTATTTTTGTGAAAAATCTTTTCATCTGGTATATTTTAACTTTATATGAAATAAATTTCCAATTCACGGAAAACATTCACTACTCTACAGAAAAATTCTATATCCTGGCATGGTAATATTTTAATTGCTCAAGAATGGATTATGGTAGTAACTTATGATATTCAGTGTGGGTTTAACTTTAAAAAACCTTTGTTTTTTGAATTTTGAAGAAGTTGCTTATATTTTCTTAAAGATTTCTCACCTATATAAGAATTCGGCGCTAACCTGTAAGCTTTGTGAAATTCTTTAATTGCGCTTTCTGTGTAAGAAGAATCCAGAAGAGCACACGCATAAGCATAGTGGCATTCAGGGCTGTTATAATTTAATTTTATTGCTTTTTTAAGGCTTTTTCTTGCTTCTTTAAACCAACCCTTTTTTGAGTATGCAATACCGAGATAATAATATCCATCAACTCTGTTAGGATGTAAAGAAATGGCGTCTTGAAAATCTTTAATAGCCGTATCTAAAAAACTTTTATCTGTAGTATTGCTATTTAAATTAGAAATGCTGTTTAAAGCAAGTCTCCCATTATTTATTAATGTTTTATAATTTTCTGCAAAACATATTCCAACAATCCCCAAGAATAAAACTATAAAAATTATTTTTTTTATCATTTTATTTTCCCCATATTTTTTGATTTATTTCTTTCTTTATAAACTGATAAAGAATCGGATTTTTAATATTATAAGAAGCTGCTAATGCAGACGGAATATCATTTTCCACTAAGTAGTCTAATGTCATTCTAAACCATATTTCTGAATTTGTTTCAGGATTTTTACCTAAGGAAGTATCTAAAATTTGATTTAACACATCTATATCTATTTGGGCCATTGCTGGAGAATATGGTAATGCTGTTTTTTGCCCTTGGGCAGCCTTTTGCTTAGACTTACCCGATGAACTATTTGATGTTTGTTGACTAACACCTGATTTATTCCCCTCTTGTGTCATTCCCGATGGTCCCGGTGGCATTCCTTGTTGATTTTGTGTAGAAACTGCAGTTGAAGAAGATTTATTGGTTGTAGATATTTTTTGTAAAGATATTTGTCCTAAATTATATTCTTGATATAGTATAGGAAGGTCTGTTCCTGTATAAAAATTATTGGTATATGGGGTAAAATCTTTTATATCTCGTGAAACTGAAAGAAATAAAGGTTCTAAGATAATTGCTTTTGTTAAATATTCTACAGCCAATGTTTGATAATTTTCAGCTTTAGAATTTTCTGAATATAAATTCGCATATTCCAAACCTAAGTAATAGTAAGCATCCGGTAAATAAAAACTTTGAGAATTAGAACCTTTTCCAATTTTTATTGCTTCTTGTAAAAGTAAAATAACATCCGGTTCTTTTGATTCCGTAATTGTACCTTTCTTTCCTGTAATTGTACCTTTCTTTTCTGTAGTAGTAGAAGTATTAGAAATAGTAGATAGTTCTAATAAAGGACTTTCTTGTAAAATTGATGTAAGTACATCAGGATAATTAGTATGCAACATAGCTAAGGTAATATAAAATAGACAATTTTGATTTTTTCTTCTTTCAATAGATGTTAAAAACAGATTTGGTAATTGGTTAAGTTTCCATTGACTTTCTTCGTGGTATTTTACAGAAAGCGCCTTTGCTGTCCAAGAATATAACTTATATAGTTGACTCTCCTTATACCGCTCATTTGCAAAACCTGAAGCATGAGATTTTTCTGCAATATTAAGTTGCTCTTTGCTCTTGTTTTTATAAAAATCTGCTAATGCTTGTTCTTTGTCAGATTTTTCTTGTAAGTTTTCTGCCTGTTGAACAAATAAGGTACATAAATAAAATAGAATTTTGGGATTTAAAGGGTCTAAATCAGATGCCTCCTGTAAGTAAGTTGTTATTTTCTTTGGGCTAAAAGATTTTAAAGATATTAAAATATTGTTTTCCCATTCCTTTGCTATCGCCAATTCTGATGTATGATTGTTCCGTTCTTTTATATATCTTTCTTTTCTTCTTTTATGTGTTTGTATTTCAGATTCATAATATTGGCTACAATTATTATTTGCTATGTTTACCAATTCTGTTTTGTCATTATCAATTTCTGTTTGGTCATTTTCTTGTTCAGTTTTTAATTGTGTTTTTTGTTCAGCAGTTAATCCTGTCTTCTCAACTAAGTGTTGGGTTTGAATAACAGGACCAGTAGAACCAATTGGAGGAATATTTTCTGGTATAGTTGCACCAGTAACACCTTTACTGTTTTTAACCAGTGTATTATTTATGGCCTTTATTCTCTTTTTTAAATTTTTTATTTCACCGTGCAAAACTTTTACTTGATTTATAAGACTTTGATAGGCATCTTCACCTAACATATTCACCAAAAGAGGAAATTTTACACTTGATTGAGAAGAAGTTGTAGAAGAAGAATTAACCTGATTTTGCGATGGCATACCTGGCATACCCTGAGGAATTAATTGAGAAGATGGTTGCCCAGTATTTTTTTGCTGCGGTGTTTTTTGTTCTATTACCCAATTATAAAAAGATGTTTCTTCTTGAGTAAGACTTTGAATTTTTACTATTTCTGTTTCTATTTGCAGATTTTCACTTATAATTTTTGTGTTTAAATGGTTAATACGTGTTGATAATGTATTTAAAGCTTGTAAATTTGTATCTGATTCAATGTGTTCTCTTAACTTTTGCATATAATCTCTTACTGTTGAATTCGCAGTTTCTATTTTAAGATATTTAGATTCAGGTTTTTCTAATAATAAGTCTACTCTTAAAAATTTAGTATTACTTACTTCTGAATATATCCTTGCAAGAGAAAGATAAATATTTACTTTTTCAGAGGTATTATAAACATACTTATGCTTTAATAAGTCTGTAAGAATATTTATGCTTTTTAGATAATCTTCAAAAGATTTCTGAAAGTCTCTGTTTGCCAATAAAACATCTGCTTTTTTTTCTAAAGAAAGAGCATCGTTTATTGAAAGAGAAGAAGAAGATACAGGGTTAAGCATAATATCTATTGATTTTCTTTTAAAAAACCCTCTATATATATAAAATTCATCGGTATCATAATTTGTTTTTGATATTAGTTGGGTAGGTATCTGAACGAAAAGACCGGAATTGGGAATTTTTATTTTTTTTACAGGAGAGGTACCATCAAATAATGGGTTACTGCTATCATATCCCTTTTTAGTAAAAGTTTTTTTATATATTTTTATTTCGGCAGGGGGATATGTGCGAATAGTAATTTCGTTTGACCTGTTTTCATAAGCTGAAAGATGTTTGGGGGCAATGAAACAGGCTAAAATAAAAAACAAAAAAACTATTTTAGAGAGAGAAGATGGATGGATGGATGGATGGATGGATGGATGGATGGATGGATGGATGGATGGATGGATGGATGGATGGGAAATTCTCTCTTACATAACTACCCGGAATTTTTTCGTTTTTGTTCATATTTTATTTATGTTAAACTACTGAGTGTATTTTTGCATATATATTTTTCTGTGTCAAGTTTATTGACTCAAATCGTGAAGAAATTTTTTGGAAAATATTAAAAAAAGTAAAGATAAAAATGAGAAAATAAGGATAAAATGTTTTTATATGGCAGAAATTCAATTGTTGAAAGAGTAAAAAGAAATCCGCAGACTATAAAAAAAATATTTCTGCAGAAGGATTTTAATGACGGGCTGCTTTTAAAGGAAATAAAAAATATAAACGTTCCCATAATATATAAAGATATTTCACACCTGCAATTTAAAAAATTTTCAAATCGCGCCTACAAAATAGCCGCAGAGGTTAGTAATTTTCAATATGCCTCATTTAAAGATATAATAAATACACCTGATGATAAAAAACCTGTCCTGATTTTTCTTGATAACATAACGGACCCGCAAAATCTCGGAAGTATCATACGCACATCAGGATGCTTCGGAAATTTTGGAATTGTTATACCAAAACAAAGGGCATGTGAAATCAATGAAACTGTTCTTGCAGTAGCTGAAGGCGGAGAAAACCACGTTCCGGTATGCATGGTTACAAATCTCACCTATTCAATCATTGAAGCCAAAAAACACGGATACTGGATTATGGGTGCGGTTATGGATAAAGGTACAAGTATTTTTAAAACATCATTTCTTTTCCCCCTGAGCGTTGTTCTTGGTTCAGAAAACAGGGGAATTCACCCTGGTATGTTAAAACACATAGACCTGAAGGTTTCCATTCCCATGTCAGAAGCATCCTTATCTTTTAATGTTGCCATTGCAGCATCTATCTTTTGTTACGAAGCATCCAGACAGAAAAATACACAATTATAAAGTAATTTCACTCAATGATTGAGTAAAATTACTCAACCACAAAATATTTTGTATTAATGGATAAAAAAATATTGGTTATCGTAGGGTCTACAGGCGGACATTATATTCCAGGAACTGTTCTTGCAGAAAACATAAGGAAAATTTTACCTTCAGTTCAAATCATTTTTGCAGGGGAGAAAAAGCTCAAAGACCTTGAAATATGGAAAACCAAATGTTTTCCTTTCATTCCAATACCCGTTATTAAAAGACCAAAAAAAATCAGGATTTTCTTTTTTCCTTTCAGGTTTATGTACGTCCTGCTATACTCTTTTATCCTGATAAACAGGCAAAAACCGCAACTTATTGTCGGAATGGGAAGTTATACCACTATCGTGCCAATTTTAACGGGTATTATATTAAAACAAAAGATTATCATCCATGAGCAGAATTATGTTCCAGGACTTACAACCAAAATTCTTAACTTTTTTGGCGCTCCCGTGGCTTTAACCTTTCCTGAAACAAAAAAGTATCTTTTAAAAAAAAGGTTCCATATTACAGGGCTTCCTGTAAGGGAGGAATTTTATTCCGGTGATAAAATATCTTTAAATAATTCGGGGCTAAAAGAAAACAAAACCACAATACTTGTTACGGGCGGCAGCCAGGGGGCAAAATTTATCAATGACCTTATAGTGCAGGCCATATCTTTGTTGGACCCTTTAAAATACCAGATTATTCACATAACAGGTAAAAAAGATTTTGAAAGGGTTAAAGAATTTTATAAAAAATCTGAAATCAACTCCTATGTTTTAGATTTTTCACTAAAAATTTATGATTTTTTTAAATCTTCTGATATTATAATAAGCAGATGCGGCGCAGGAACAATAGCAGAAATCACCTCAGTGAAAAAACCTGCCATACTCATTCCTTTCAGGTTTGCAGAAGGACACCAGCTATTTAATGCCAAATACTGTGAAGAAAAAGGTGCCTGTATTGTGATGGAAGAAAAAAATACAGGTCCCCTGACATTATTTCACTCCATTGAAACAATAAAAGCAAACATTGAAAAATTCAAGTCAAATTTTGAAAATATCAAGATATCAGATACTGAGGGTAATTTTGCTAAATTATGTATTGAAAAAATACGAAAATAGTCTGTCTCCTGCCGGTGAAATAAACAAAATAGAGATTGCGGATTGTATTCCAATGAACAAAAGTTTTTTTAAACTTACAAAATAGAATCTATTTTATTCCAACTGACAATTTCGCCAAAAGACCTTTTTTGATGCTCCTCTCCTTTATAAATTAAATAAAGTTTACTGCTGACATTGCCTGTTATCTTATTCCAGTATTTCAAACCCTTAAAAAAATCCTCCACAATTGTTTTGGAAAATTTTATTTCAATACCGAGTAAAGACCTGTTATTTTCCATAATACAATCCACTTCATTACCTGTTCTGTCTCTCCAATAATAACAATGCTGTTCAAACCCTTTATTAAATCTATACTTAATTATCTCTGATATGACAAATGACTCAAAAAGACTGCCTCCTAAATAATGCGTAGAAAGTTGTTGTTTGTTTTGAATCCCGAGAAGTGAACAGGCAAGTCCTGTATCATAAAAATATAGCTTGGGCATCTTTATCAATCGTTTATTGAAATTTTTATAATATGGTTTGAGAAGAAAAATAATGTATGTTGACTCTAATATTGAAATCCAGGCCTTTGCGGTATTATGGGTTATTCCGCAATCATTTCCCAGAGATAAAAGATTCAAAACCTGTCCTATTCTTCCTGCACATAGTTTTATGAATTTTTGAAAGATGTTTAAATCTAATATGTTTTTAATCAGCCTTACATCTCTTTCCACATAAGTTTGAATATAATTTGGATACCAATCCCGGGGATTAATTTTTTTATCGTATATTCCCGGATATGAACCAGTAAAAATATATTCTTCTGCGCTATCAGGTTCATATTTGGTTTTTTTTAATTCTTCAAGACTAAGTGGCAACAATTTCAATATTGCTACACGCCCTGCCAAAGATTGAGAAATATTTTCCTGTAAAATAATATTTTGTGACCCTGTAAGAATAAATTGACCTGCTTTATTACTTCGGTCAACTGTAGTTTGGATATATGAAAATAAAGAAGGAACTCTCTGCACTTCATCAATAATAGCTCCCTTGCTATATGTCGCAAGAAAACCCCGGGGGTCGGTTAAAGCAAATTCTCTCGTATCCAAATCCTCAAGGTTTACATAATCTTTATTGAGAAAAACATTCCTTACCAGAGTGGTTTTACCTGACTGCCGTGGTCCTATAACAGAAATAACAGGAAATTTTAAAGCCAGCGATTTAAGTTTTTGGGATAACGTTCTTTTTAACATGCTCCAAGTATAAACCATATTGGACAGTTTGGCAATACAATTTACAATATTACTAAGTGGCAGAGTAAATATTCACTAAAACAGTGTTTCCTCCAAAAAGATTGGCGGACAGGTATAATTTATTTATCTGAAGTAGGAAATAAGTTCTGGATTGCTCTTCTCATCTTTGTAAAAACGTTCTTTCAAACAAATCCTCAAAGACAATCCAAACTTATTTCAGAACTTATTTCAAACACCGTTCTACTTGAGTATTTACGTAGCAGATAAGATAATTTTCCCTATTCTTTAGTTATTTTAATAATGCTGTCTTTGGGCAATGCAAGTCCCGCTGCTACCTGCATGCCTTTAAATACCGCACAGGGGATAGAACACCCTTTACAACTTGCTTTAAAAATTTCACGCGAAGCGCTGAATATAACGCTTTCGTTTATCCCAAGTTCTGCGTATCCATCTATCTGCCCTTTTGTCTCAAGAAATTCTGCGAAATTTTTAACAATTTTACAGTCGCTTACAATACGAAAACTTACATTTTGCGAGTCTTCGCTATTGGCATGTATCCGTGTTTGAAAACCGCAAATACCTCCATCCACCACAATCAATGTTTTCATTCATAGTCTCCCTATCTGTAAATATTCAGTAAAAGGTGTTTCAGTAAATAAAAGTTTTTTACCGAACATTAAAATTTATAGATTAAATTCCACCTAAATCTTATTTCATTCCTTTGTCAACTGTCAAATTTCATTAATCACTATTGATGAAAATGAATTCTGATATTTTGTATAAGTAGAAAAATCTTATTGTTTTATTACAATAGAACACCGTTTAGTGAGGATTTACAAAATTGAATGATTACATTATCCTTGTTATAATTTAACTATGAGACTTTTTTTGATTGCTCTTCAGTTTATAACATATATTCCTGTCCGGATTAAACCAAAAGAGGAAGAAATTGCCCGGTCAAGTTTATTTTTTCCATTTGTTGGCGGATGTATTGGCCTGTTTTTATTTTTTATCTTCTTTTTAGCCTCAAGGTTTTTTCCTCATTCAGTATCTATTCTTTTGGTTATTATAGCCTCTATTATTATTACAGGCGGTTTTCATATTGAAGGATTCATTGATGTATGCGATGGATTTTATGCAGGTAAAAATAGAGATGATATTCTAAGAATAATGAAAGATCCGCACTGTGGCTCAATGGGAATAATAGGCGCAGTTATTCTTCTTTTATCAAAATTTATTATTCTTGACAATATTCCATCTTTGCAAATATTTCCTGCACTTGTATTAATGGGAATATTAAGCAGATGGGCTATGGTTTTTATTGCGTTTTCTTCAAAATATGCCAGAGAATCCGGAACAGGAAAAATATTTATAGATGGAATTAAAAAAACAGATTTTTTGCTTGCAACAATTTTTACCATTGTTTTTTCTATCCTTTTACTTGGTATTTCCGGTATTTTTCTGGTAATTATTTCTACTTGTTTTATTTATCTTATACGCATCTTTTTTAATAAAAAGATTTCAGGTGTTACTGGTGATACTTTAGGTGCAACAAATGAAATAATTGAAGTGTTTTCATTACTTATTTTATTATTGTTTTTCAAATAAATATCTCTCTAACAACATATTTATATAAATCGCCTCCAGCCTGCCCCTGATTTAGAAACTGCTCTATTTTCTGTTAATCCCCGATTATGTTAAAATATATCTATAGAGCTATCAAGTTTTGGGGAAATCTCAATGTATAAAAACAATAAAAAAATGATACACATTATTGGAATTGGCGGGATTGGAGCAAGCGGCCTGGCAAAAATTTTCCATTATGAAGGTAAAAAAGTACAGGGTTCAGATTTAATAAAAACTGAATTGACGGAAAAACTTAAAACCTCAGGAATAAAAATCTTCTATGACCAGAAACCGGAAAATATAAAAAAAGACATAGACCTTGTAATTTATTCCCAGGCAATAACAGAGGAAAATCCGGAATATAAAAAAGCAAAAGAATATGGGATTCCATGTATTTCATATCCACAGGCGCTTGGACTGTTAACAAAAGAAAAAAGAACAATAGCAATTTCCGGAACACACGGTAAAACAACAACATCCGCTCTTATCGTTAATCTTTTAAACTCAGGCGGGATTGAAACAAATTTTGTAATAGGCGGAGAAATTACCGGGCTGGGAAATTCAGGTATCGGTAAAAGTGATTTCCTTGTAGTGGAGGCATGTGAATATAAAAGGTCCTTTCTTGATTACGAACCTGAAATTGAAGTTATGACAGCTATAGAGGAAGATCATCTTGATTATTATAAAGATATAAACGACATAGTTTCTGCTTTTAAAGAATTTTCAGGAAAAATAAAAAATAAAGGGATACTTATAGCAAATACGGATGATGAAAACGTACGTTCTGTAATTTCTGAATATAACGGGGAATTATTAACCTATGGAATAAAAAACGGGCATATCAGGGCAGATAATATTATTCTTTCTGAAAAAGGAAATACCTTTGATTGTCTATACAATAATAAAAAGATAGGAACGTTCCGGACAAATTTATATGGTCTGCATAATGTTTTAAACTCTCTTGCCTGTATATCAGCAGGAATTACTCTTAAAATATCACTGGAAAGCATTGCAGACTCTCTTGAAAAATTCCCCGGTGTAAACAGAAGATTCCAGGAGATAAAAAATGTTAATGGCATTACAATCATGGATGATTATGGACATCATCCGACAGAAATAGAGGCAACCCTGAAAGGACTCCGGCAGAAATATCCTCAAAAAAGGATGCTAATTATTTTTCAGCCACACCAGTACAGCAGAACCAGGTTTTTACTGAAAGATTTTGCCTCTTCATTTTCTCTTGCAGATGAAGTAATAGTCCCGGATATATATTTTGTCCGTGATAGTGAAATTGAAAAAAAATTCATAAACAGCAAAATTCTTGTCCATGAAATATTAAAAAATGGCATCCAGGCAAAATATATACCTAAATTCAGTGAGATAGTGAAATATCTCTCCAGAGAAGCAAAAAATGGAGACCTTATTTTGACGATTGGTGCAGGACCTATTAATGAAGTCGCTTATGCTTTTAAAGATGAAATCAAGAATAAATATCCAGCATGTACTTAGCGGAGCAAACAAAGTATTATTTACAAATTTCTGTTTTTATGTAAAATAAAAAGGTATAAATAATCCGTCGGTCTTTCAGACGAAAAAAGGTTTTTATATGCAAAAAAACATAAAATTACAAAGACTTATCTCCATGTATGGAAATAAATTTACTTATGTTCTGATTATTTCCATTTTTATCTGTATTTTTACATCTTTTGCACAGGAAAATTATATAAAATCCACATTTTCTTTGGGAACAAAAACCCAGAAGATAGAGATTCTTGATAAAATTTTGTATCAAAGAGATTTCACTGCAGTTCCTGAAGTAATAAAACTTTTAAATGACCCTTCTGTCAATGTAAGGATTCTTGCTTCAAAAATACTCTATGTCATGGGAGACAGTTCCTTTACAGCCTCATATGAACAGGAAATGCATGACCCCTACTGGCAGGTACGGCTTTATGGAATAAAAAGTCTTGTAAAATGGGGCAGAGGGGATAAAATTTTATCTGACTTTAAAAAAGGACTTGATGACAGCTACTGGCAGGTACGGTTCTGGTCTGCTGTCGGATTTGAAAAATTTGGCAATGCAGGTTCTTTAAATCCTCTTATTTCTCATCTTAATGACAAAAATACAGAAATAAAAATTGCAATTCTACGCGCCCTGCAGCATATATTAAGCCAGGACATAGGAAAATATGATTTTAAAAAACTATCACCGGATACTCTTTCTATATTTTCAACACTCAGTCAGAGTAAAAATAAAGAGATTCAGATTAATACAATCTGGGCATTAGAAGAAACCAATGACCCGAGGGTAGTACCAGATATTGTGAACCTTCTTAATAGTAAATGGACTAATGTAAAAATACAGGCAGTCTGGGCCTTAGAGCAGATGAAAACCACCACAGGATTTACAAACCTTACAAAACTACTTGCAGAACCATCTGTAAAACTAAAAATTGAAACAATAAAAACTCTGGTAAGGCTTAATGCTACAGGTGCCGTTGATGCCCTTATCTTAAAACTTGGCGACCCTGATAAAAACGTAAGGGTATATGCCCTATGGGGGCTTGAAAAATTTAATAATGACTCTTCTTATCCTGCTATTGTAAATGCACTTTCTGACCATTCCGAGATAGTAAAAGAAACAGCATACCAGACTATACTTTCATTAAAAAACCCTGATTTTGTTCCGCTTCTTGAAAATGTCGTTTCATCACCGGAAACCCCTGTCTATGCAAAAATATTAAGCCTCAGGCTTCTTGGAAAAATCGGAACAGGTGAAACAAATGAATTTTTTAAATCCCTGAGGGGAAATCCGCAACCCCAGGTAAGAGAACATCTTCTCAGGGCATGGTCCAGCCTTAATCCTTCTGATACTGATTTCCTTGAATATCTTTCTTATGAATCCCGCATGGATAATGATTATTTGGTAAGAAAAGATGCAAGAAACATACTTGAAAACATTAATTCAGGATTAGAGGAAGAAATAACCTCTTCAGAAAATTCCAAACGGACGCGGGCTATTGAAAAGTTATCCCTTCTTAAAAGAAGCAGTGAAATTTCCGGGTCAATAAGAGAAATGTTAATAAGTCCGTATCCTGATGTAAGAGATGCCGGTTTAAAATTCATTACGTATCAACCTGAATCCTCTTCATATACCTTAATAAAGGATTGCCTTTCCTCTTCTTCAGAAGAAACAAAAAGATTAGCGCTTATGGCTGCAGGAAAAACAAGAGTACCGGGTGCAGTAAGTCTTATATCTCCCTACCTGAACAGCCCTGATACATATTTAAAGATTACCGCAGCATACTCACTTGCTCTGCTTGGAAACAGGGATGGGGTTTTTGTTGCAAGGGATAATCTTTTTAATCCTGACGTCAGGATACAATTACTTGCCATTAAAACAGTCTCTCTTCTAAATGATAAGGCATCTTCACCAAAACTTTTGCAGACTCTTCAAAGCTCCAATTTGGAAGTAAAACTTAATTCAGCATGTGCACTTGCAAAAACAGGCGTCAAAAAGGGCCTTTATGCACTTGTAGACTTAAGCCAGAAAGATACAGAACCCGTAAGAACGCAGGCACGTTTATGCCTTTACAGCAGAGATGTTCTTAATAACTTCAGGTATACGATACCCGGGATAAAACAAAAAATATACACACTTAAAGAGGGAATCAGGGAAATAGCCCATAAACAGATTACTGCAGAAAAATTTTCCGTCCCTCCTGCCATGGATGCAAATAACAATGAGACCCCATGGTCAGATATGGCGGCAAGTGATACCTTTATATACATTGGCAATGAAAGGGTCCCTTCTGAAGTTCAGACGAAAGTATTTGCCGGTTATGACAGCAAAAACCTTTATATCCTTGCAGTATGCGAGGACCTGCAGGCAGATACTTTAAATTATAACAGCCAGGATTTTTTCACAGTTGCAATTAATCCTGCCAATTCAAATTCAAGATGGTACCAGTTTACAGTTCAGCCAACAAACATTATCAGGTATGCATATATATGGAGATTATACAGCTACAAAAATAAAAACAGCATGTACAGGAAATGGACTTCCTCATGGAAAAGTGTAACTTCTATCAAATCTGATAAATGGATTGTTGAAATATCCATCCCTTTAAAAGACATCCATGGAAAAATAGTACAAGGTTCTTACTGGGGAATAAATTTCCAGAGGACTTCTGACCATTTGCCCGATGTTACATGGACAGGTAAAATAGATAATCCATACCAGTTTGGAAGAATAAAGTTTGATGGAGACAATTCATGAAAAAAATTATCAGTATTTCTTTTCTTATTTTGTTTAATGTAGCACTTTTTGCACAGGGAGCTGACTGGTATTACCGGAATAAAAATTTATCCCTGATATTTTCCCCCGCAGTGTGGCAGACCATCCGTTTAGCCCATGAAGAACAATTACAGGGAAACACCAAAAGAGCCCGGCAATTTCTCAGTAAAGCAGAAGACATGACCCTGCAGGCAAAACCATTTGGAACACAGAACTGGCCGTCTGGCTGGCCCAGGACACAACAAGCCCTTTCAATACTCAAGTATGCAACTCCTGATGCATACATATATAGAATTCTTGGTGATTATGCTCTTGATAATAACAGAAAAAAGCAGGCCATCCTGTTTTTCCAGAAATATCTTGAAAAATCAATAATCCCGGATGCAGGCTATCTTTATAAGCTTGGCAGGGTTATGACAGAAAAAAAACTATATTCTGAGGCCATTTCCGTTTACCAGAACCTTCAGCAGGATATTCTAATAAAGGATTTTCATGGTGCAGCTCCATCAACATGGGAGATAGACAGGAGAATAAGAATATTAAAGACTATGATTAAACCCCGGGAAATATGGATATTAGACGTAAAAATTGTGAATACCCCCCCTTTCTTTTCTTCCGATATAAATGAATTATTTAAAAATGCCATTAAGCCTGTTTCAAGTGATAAGCATTATAAAATCATATCTCAAAATGATATTAATCAAATACTCCAGGAAAATAATTTTAACAGTACAAATGTTATAAATGACATGAATGACAGGATAAAAGCAATAAAGATGTTAAACGCTGATTATGTTATTGAACCTATTTTATATAAAGTGGAAAACAACTACGTTTTCCAGGTTAACGTATATCAACGAACGTCAAAAATCCCCTATGAAACGTATCAATATAAAAATAAAAACTATGAATTTCTTCCCACATATTTTAAAAGATTTGCATATGATTTCTTAGGGGAATCAATTCCTTCTCAATACCTTTTACCCGTTAACCATTATGAATGGTCTTACACCGGGAATAAACCGGCAAACTGGGTGTCCTCCCTTAAAATGGCAGACAACGGCTCTTCTATTATTGTTGGCTATAAAAACGGCTCTGTATATATTTTTTCATCTTCAGGAGGAATACAAAGAACGTATAAATCACCGGATGAAATAACAAATGTTGCCATCTCACCCGGCGGCAGGTATTATGCATGGTCATCTTTAAATGGGGGAATAACGTTTGCGACAGATTCAGGAATAATACTGAATAAAAAACCCGGCAATGAAATAGCAGGAATTTCTATAAGTTCTGATGGTAAATTCTGGGTTTATGCGCTCAATAAAAAGGTTTTTTACCTGGATAAACATGGTGTCCGGTTCTGGAATAAAAAACTGTCTGACTGGGTGGAAAACATACAGATAAGTCCTGATGCTTCAATGGTGGGGATAAGCTGTTATAATGGCTCATTTTATCTTTATAGTGACGAGGGAAATCTTTTATGGAGTAAAAATATTGGAAGCCCGGCAAGCAGAATTTCATTTTATTCAAACGGGGAATACATATCTATAGGGGCAAAAAATAATACTGTCTTTGTTTATAATAAGGAAGGGACAGAAATAACAAAATTTATTTCCGGAGAAAAGGTAACACTTTTTTCTCATAAAAAGGAATCTTTAATTGCGGACTGTGGCGTCTGGAATAAGTTTTTTTATTTTCCCAGTATAAATAAAAAAACAGTATGGGACTATATTCTTGATAAAAACGTTGCTTTTGCTGATTCAAATCTAAATGCTGATTTTCTGATTGCAGCAAAGAAAAATTCTATTTTTGCATACAGGATTACATGGAAATAAGAGATAAGTTCTGGATTGCTCTTCTCATCTTTGTAAAAACGTTCTTTCAAACAAAGCCTCAAAAACAATCCAAACTTATCATGAAAAAATAAGATTCAACTTATTATTTTTTATAAATTGAAGGTGGAAAAATGATAAAAATTGGAATAGTCGGAGCCGGATGGGCAGGATATATACATACTGAAGTTTACAAACAGTTCCCTGACATAAAAGTTGTGGGAATAGCAGACATTAAAGGAGAAAGGGCAAAAGCTCTCGCTGATAAAACCGGCACTATACCATTTTATTCCATAGACAGCTTTTTAAGCAGGCCGGATATAACGATAATTGACGTTTGTGTGCCTACATATCTTCATAAGGAATACGTCCTGAAAGCGGCAGAACTCGGAAAAGACATAATATGTGAAGACCCTGTTGCCTTAACGGTCCAGGATGCCGATGAAATGATAAAGAAATGCACGGAGAAAAACGTAAGATTTATGATCGGGGATTTAATGAGATTTTGGCCGGAATACAGTTTGTTAAAAAAAATTTATGATACGGGAAGATTAGGGAAATTATTGTCTATTACGTTTACAAGACTTTCTTCCAGACCCACCCTATCAGCGGATAACTGGGTTCTGAATAATGAATACTCGGGCGGACCGCTTATTGACCTCCACATCCATGATACGGATTTTCTTTTATATCTTACAGGTAAAAAACCGGAAAAGGTTTATACCTCCGGGAGAAAAACCGATACCCTGTATGAACATGTCTGGACAACGTATAAATTTTCAGACGGAGTTGTTGCAAATGCAGAATGCGGCTGGAATTTCCCCGGGAACTACCCTCCTGTAACAACCTATACGGGGATATTTGAAAAAGCCGTCATTGAATATAATTCCCGGAATAAACCCGCTTTAATAATTTATCATGCAGATGGAAAAACTGACAGGCCCCTTATTGAAACGAAAACCGTTCAAACCCCTGAAGGCAACACCATAAACCTTGGCGGATATTTTTATAAACTAAGATATTTAATTGAACATACTATTGCCAATAAACCTTTTCAGGTTGTAAATTCTGAAAATGTTTTAGCCTCTTTACAGGTTGTCTTAAAGGAAAAAGAATCTGCTGATACAGGAAAAGAGATAGTAGTATAATAAAACCCAACTGTAAATACTCAGTAAACGATATTTGAAATAAGTTTGGATTGTCTTTGAGACGGAAAATACTGTCTTAGTGAATATTTACACCAAATTTATTTAACTCCCTGATGATAAAACAGGATATTAAAAATTTCACACTTGAAGAAATAGAAAATCTGCTTACACAAACAGGTGAAAAATCTTACAGGGCACAACAAATTTTCCACTGGATATATAAAAAGGGGATCAAGTCATTCAAGGAGATGACAGACATTCCTGAAAAAATTAAAAATAAGATTGAAGAAGGATTTTATATAAGCGCTCCTTTTGTCCATGATACCTTCAAATCAAAAGATGGAACTGAAAAATTTGTTTTTAAATTACAGGATAACAATCTCATAGAGACAGTTTTAATTCCCTCTTATAATAGAAATACTGTTTGCGTCTCTACCCAGGTAGGATGTAAATACAGGTGTAAATTCTGCGCCAGCGGTAAAAGATTTGTCAGAAATCTTACACCTGGAGAAATAATAAATCAGATTATGTTCCCGGTATTTTTCCTTCAAAAAGAGATAAATAACGTCGTTGTCATGGGAATGGGGGAACCTTTTGATAATTTTGACAGTCTTATAAAATTCATTAAAATCCTCAATTCAATACATGGAATAAATATTGGCGCAAGAAAAATAACCGTATCAACCTGTGGTATCATTACAGGCATTGAAAAACTTTCCAAAATTCCTCTCCAGATAAGACTTTCTGTATCCCTTCACTCCGTCAATGACAAAATACGAAACATTTTAATGCCGGTAAATAAACAATATCCTGTTGAATTATTAATTAAATCCTGCAAGGCATACACAAAAAATACAGGAAGAAGAATTACAATAGAATATATCCTTATTAAAAATACAAATGATTCTGTTGATGATGCCCTAAAATTATCCGCTCTTTCCATGCAATTAAAAGCCTCTATAAATTTAATCCTGTGTCAACACGTACCAGGAAAAGATTTTTACCCGCCGGAAGAAAAAACAATAAAAAGATTTACTGACGTTATCAAAAAAAGCCATGTAAGGTTGACAATAAGGCATTCCAAAGGTGCAGACATAAAAGCCGCCTGTGGTCAGTTAGCCGGATATTATAAAGATAATATATTTAGAAATAACAATAAAAAGTGATAAAATATTTATAATTATCCAAACTTCAAGGATTTAAAATGATAAAATTTGATTTTTCCGATGAAATCCGTGCCAGACTCTTAATAGGTATATTAATACTTTCGCTTCTTTACCTGGTAAACCAATATAATGTTATCCTTTTCCAGACTATATCAGAAATTTTTCTTGTCGTTATATGCATAGGCATTTTTTTTGTAACATGGAATTCAAAAATATTTATAAAGAATAATTTTTTTCTTTTTCTTGGAATTTCTTTGTTTTTTGTTGGTGTTATCCATATTACCCATATAATTTTATACAGCAGTATATCAGCGCCGCTATTATTAAAAAACCCCAACGTTCACGAGCAGGTCAGACTTGTTTCATGGTATTTTTTAGGTGCATCTTTTTTATCCTCATTTTATTTTATAAACAAAAAAATAGAAACATATGTAATAATCCCAATTTTGGGAGGTATTACTTTTATTGTGCTTTTTTTAATATACAATGGTATTTTTCCTGTATGTTATACAAGTAAACACACCCTGACAAGTTTTGATGAAACAAGTAATTATATTATATCTGCCATTTTTCTTATTTCCATATTATTACTTTATAGAAAAAAAAGGTTCTTTGACACTGCAATATTTAAATTTCTGTTAATATCAATTATTTTATTTATGATTACAGTTCCAATATTTTCATTTCAAAAAGATATACCTGAAATTTTTATATTTTTAGCATTCTCAATAACAATTCTCGCTTTTTACATATTATATAAAGGAATGATTGAAACGACCCTGACAAACCCCTATAGTATGCTTTTTAAGGAAATAAAAGAAAGCCATGATGATATAGAAAATTTAAACAAACAACTTCAGCAAAACATAAGAGACCTTGAAATAATAAACCAGGACCTTGAAAGTTTTAACTGGACAATATCACATGACCTGAAAACCCCTTTTAATATTATTTCTGCATTTGCATCAAACATAATAAAAAACTGTGAGGGTATAATTCCAGAAAAAACCATAAAACATATCGGAATAATCAGAGATGAATCGGAAAAAGGAAGAAATCTTATTGAAAACCTCCTTCATTTTTTTACTTCAAGCTTAAAAAAATTAGAGATTCAGAATATTTCAATTGAAAAAATTGTCAGGGATGTTTTTGAACAACTTAAAATCTCCAATCCAGACAGAAATATTATTTTAAACATTAAGCCGGCTCCTGATGCAAAAGGAGATAACTCAACCATAAAAGAAGTTATATATAATCTCATTCTAAATGCAATAAAATTTACAAAAAAAAGAGAAATCGCAATCATTGAATTTGGAGGATACAAAAAAGATAATGATAATTGTTTTTATGTTAAAGATAATGGGATTGGATTTAACATGGAATACGCAACTAAAATTTTTAATGTTCTTGAAAAGGTACATGATAAAAAAGAATATGATGGAAGTGGAATCGGATTGGCAATAGTCAATAAAATAATTAAAAAACACGGTGGAACAGTGTGGGCTGAATCAAAAGAAAACGAGGGTTCCACTTTTTACTTTACTCTGCCGGTATAGTTATCCAGATGGATAATGATTATTTATTAAAAAAATTAGACCCTTTGGGTATAAAAGAATCTGATATAAAAATAAAGACGTCTACAAATCTTGATACGGCAGGTAATCCTGCTGACGTATGGATTGTCGTCACTGAAAGTAAGATTGTCGTTATTCCTGAATCCGGGGCCCAAAACCCGGTTATAATTGAGCTTGACAGGGTAAAATTTTTAAAAATACGCCAGACAGTAGGAAGTGCTTTTTTACAGGTGCAGATTGATAATACTTTTATAGATATTGTCAGATTTTCAAATTTTTTAAGATACAGGTTTGAGGACCTCATTATCCAGATTGATAACCTCAAACTCAAAGAGGCAACGTCAGATAAAAGAATAAACGCACCATCCCCCTTACTCTGTCCAAAATGCGGACTTCCCCTGCAAATAGAAAATGCAAGCTGCCCAAGATGCCTGCAGCAGGGAAGCATACTAAAACGGGTATTTGTCCTGATTGGACCCCATACAGGGTGGATTTTCATACTACTTTTTTTTACAATCATCGGTGTGGGTTTAAGTCTTATCCCCCCCCAGCTGACACGAATCCTTATAGATGACGTTCTTACAACAAAAAAACACATAGCGTGGCTGCCATGGATAGTAATTGCCCTTGTCGCCACTGCATTTTTAAGCAGCCAGATAAATATGTTGGTAGGGGTTATATCAACGTCTATAGGGACAAAGGTTACTTTTGAATTGCGGGAAAAACTTTTCAAAAAATTGCAGAGCCTTTCCATAGATTATTATGACCAGCATTCTGTGGGTACTTTAATGACAAGATTTATATCTGACATTGAAGCCTTCAATGGATTTGTTACACAGGCGGGACAGGGATTTTTATTGAACATTATTTTAATACTTGGCATCGGAATCATGCTTTTTTCAATAAACTTCAGACTTGCCATTTATGTTATGATACCTGTTCCATTTGTCGTCTTCGGAACAATGTTTTTCTGGCAAAAAATATATCCTAAAAATTTCAAGGTATGGGATGGCCAGTCAAAAATGTCTAATTTTCTTAACAACGTGCTGTCAGGAATAAAACTTGTCAAAGCATTTTCACAGGAAGAAAAAGAAGTCCGAAGGTTTGTATTCACATCAGAAAAATTACGGGATGCGCAGAGAGATGTTCAGTTAAAAACGTCTATTTTCAATCCACTCATGGGGTTTCTTTTCGGTCTTGGAGGTCTTATTGTGTGGTATGCAGGAGGAAAAACCGTCCTGGCAGGTACTTTGACATTGGGTGAATTGATGGCATTTTTAAGTTATATAGGGATGTTCTATGCACCCCTGTCAAATCTTTCTCTTCTTTCAAACTGGTTCAGCTCTTTTACGACTGCCACCCATAGAATATTTGAAATTCTTGATACCGAGCCAACCATGCAGGAATCATCATCTGCCAAAAAACTTCCCGGGATTAAAGGGGACATTGAATTTAAAAACGTTTATTTTGGTTATGAACCATATCAGCCGGTAATAAAAGGCGTATCATTTAAGATACAAGCCGGGGAAACAATCGGAATTGTAGGAAAAAGCGGAAGCGGTAAAACAACCCTTGTCAATCTTATATGCAAATTTTATGAGGTACAAAAAGGCAATATATTTATTGATGGAAAAAATCTGAATGAAATTTTATCTTCAGACCTCAGAAAACACATAGGACTTGTACTCCAGGAGCCTTTTCTCTTTAAAGGAACGGTCGCGGACAATATAAACTATGGAAAACCTGATGCAACATTAAAAGAAATTATTAATGCAGCCGTTAATGCAAATGCCCATGAATTTATAATGAAAATGTCAAACGGATATGATACATGGCTTGGAGAAAGAGGAGCCGGTCTCTCCGGCGGTGAAAGACAAAGGATTGGTATTGCAAGGGCTCTTCTGTGTAATGCGCCTGTCCTTATACTTGATGAAGCGACCAGTTCTGTTGATACGGAAAGTGAAAAGAAGATACAGGATGCTCTTTATAATCTTGTGAAAGGAAAAACTTCAATTATTGTTGCACACAGGCTCTCTACCTTAAAAGATGCTGACAGAATATACGTTATTGATGATGGAAAACTTATTGAATGGGGTTCCCATAAAGAGCTTATGGACCTGAAAGGGGTATATTACAAACTGATAAAAATACAGACAGAACTGACAAAAATAGAGGATTTCAAATGACAAATGGGATTAAAATACTAACACCTGAAAATACAAAAATAACAAAAGGGGATTTTGATACTCTTGCAGTAGTGATTATTGATGAAAATAAAAAATATCATGGTGTTTTTGCCATCTCTGCATTTCCAATAACAAACCGTAATAAGTTCCTGTCTCTTTTTTATGAGGATGAAACAGAAAAAATTCATGAAATAGGAATGATTGAGCAAATAGACATTTTCCCTGAAGAAGAAAAAAAACTGATTTTTGATGCCTTGAAAAAGCATTATTTTTCATATGAAATACTTCAAATATTCCACGTAAAATTGGAATTTGGAATGCTTTTTTTTGAGGTTGAGACGACTAAGGGGAATAAAAACTTTGCGATGAGATGGGAACAAAGCAGGGCAGTGGATTATGGGCAAAAAGGCAAAATTTTAATTGATGTATTTGAAGACAGGTATATCGTTCCAAACGTAGAAAAACTCCATCCCTATGACCAGCAATTATTTACAAGGTTTATCTATTGGTAGACACCAAAATGAACAATAATGGACTGTTTAATGAAAAACCTGTTGAACCGGAAGAAAAAAATAATCCTCTCGCTTACAGGATGAGGCCCAGAAAATTTGAAGATTTTGCCGGGCAGGAGCATCTACTTGGTAAAGACAATCTTTTATACAAGCTTATAAATTCAGATAAATTAACCTCATGTATATTTTACGGGCCCCCCGGCAGCGGGAAAACAGCACTTGCTTTCCTTATTTCATCTGTAACAAAGAATATATTTATCAGTATAAATGCAATCACTTCATCTGTCCCTGACATAAGAAAGATTATTGACAATTCAAAATGGAAGAAAAAACAAACAGGGCAAAAAACAATTCTTTTTATAGATGAGATATCCCATTTTAATAAGCTGCAGCAGGATGCTCTTATGCCTGAGGTGGAAAACGGAACTATTGTTTTAATCGGGGCTACAACCCAGAACCCTTTCTTTTTTATTAACAAATCCCTTATTTCACGTTCCGCAGTATTTGAATTTAAACCCCTGTCAGAGGAAAACATTGAAAAAATAATAAAAAGGGCATTAAAAGATAATGAAAACGGCTTGGGAGGATTTAAAATAAAAATAACAGACGAGGAAATAAAACATCTCGTCCAAACGTCACAGGGAGATGGACGAAAGGCTTTAAGTACCCTGGAACTGACATTTTTAATCTCAACACCGGATAAAAACGGGACATTAACTATTGATAAAAAAAACGTTGAGGAAGTAACACAGGGCGGGTATATAAAATATGATAGAGGGGATGAACACTATGGAACAATATCCGCCTTTATAAAAAGTATGAGAGGCAGTGACCCGGATTCTGCAATATACTGGCTGGCAAAAATGTTATCAGCAGGGGAAGACCCGAGATTTATTGCAAGAAGGATTGTAATTTTTGCTTCTGAAGACATAGGAAATGCCGACCCTATGGCTCTTGTTGTTGCAATAAGCACATTCCATGCCGTTGAATTCATTGGTATGCCGGAGGTGCAGATTAATCTTGCCCATGCCACCATATATCTTTCAACTGCTCCCAAAAGTAATGCTATTTATATGGCTATAAAAAATGCCATGGACATAATAGAAAAGGAACCTGTTCAGAAAGTGCCGGAACATTTACATACGGGAAGCAACGATTACGTTTATCCTCATGACTTTAAAGAAAGCGCCGTGGAGCAAAAATACATGGAAATTCAAAAAAAATTCTATTTTCCCAAAGATACCGGATATGAAAAAAAAATAAAAGAATTCTTAGAGCATATGAAAACCCTTAAAAAACAAAAATAGGATTAAATCCTC
>JAMCZX010000002.1 GCA_023485205.1 Candidatus Omnitrophota bacterium
CACAAAGTATTTAATGTATTTTCACTAACTCTTTCATTTGCTATTGGATAACCTTTGGCAAAAGTCATGCTGCCTTTTTCTATATATTCATATACATATACCATATATTTTTGTTTAATATTTTGTTTATTTAATACACTATAATATATTATTTTGTTTGGAGGCCCAAACCAGGTAAGAATATCAGTAGTTGTGGTTTTTCCTTTTATAATTTTTGATAGAGTGGTTTTTTGAATGGATGTTCCGCTTGTTTCTTTAATAGTGGCACATCCTGTAAAAAAGATGGCTAAAGCTAATAAAACCCAGATTTTTTTCATGTCATCCTCCTCTAATATTATATGTAAATATTCACTGAACTTTGTTCATATTTACAGCCACAGAGGCACTAAGGCATATAGGCATAGAGTAAAAACTAAAATACATTAAATACTTTGTGCCTTTGTGCCTGAGTATTGCATTCTCCTATGTCAAGTTTTATCTTTGTGCCTACTTATTACTATATACTTCACGGAGTATTTACTATTATATATATATTAGTATAGAATTTTTTATCTAAAAAGTCAACTTATTGCGATTTTTGTATTTTACATTTTTCATTAAATATTTTAAAATAGATTTTAAAGTATTTAAACTATTTATATCAATTTGGGAGGAAAAAATGACAGAAAATAGAAATACAGTAATTCATCTTGGCACAGAAAATCTTTCAAAAGAAAAAGAGCCTGTAATAGGAGTATTTGCGCCCTGCGACCCGCGGATTGATAAACAATCAAGAGAAAGAGTAATAAATATAATTAAAATGACGGCTGAAAAAATAGCAGAAAATATAAATGTATCTCAAGATGCAAATCCATTAAAAATAGTCTATAGTTCTGTTTTGATTGATGGAGAAAAACAAGCGGATATAGTAGCAAGACAGTTTGAAAAAGCCGGGGTAAATATACTTGTAGGTGTCGCGGACACATGGGCATTTCCACAATTAACGACGATTTCTCTTCTCCAGCAATTTCCCAAAGATACTCCTATTAACCTTACCTGCGGAAATAGCGGACCAAAGCCAGGGGTTGTATATGTTCATGCCACAAATGGAGCCATATCACAATATGGCAAACTCATTCATATTAATGTGGGTAATTGGCCTGATACAGGGTTAAATCCTGTCATGAGTGACAAAACAACTAAGGTTTTAATAGACTGGTGTTATGCCGCAATTACATATCAAAAACTTAAAGGAAGACGGGTTGTAATATTTGGACATGATTCAATGGGAATGGAAACAGCCCTTGCCCATATTATTCCTACAAGAAATATATTTGGTATAGAAATCACAAGAATTGATATGAAACTTCTTGCTGATATGCTTAATAAAAAAGCATATGATGAAAAGGAATTAAAATTATTAAGAACCTGGTTTGATAAGTATTGTAGTGGAAGAATTGAAATAAGAAACAGTCAGGATGAAGAAAGATTTAACAAATCACTGGCAATGTATTTGATAACAAGAGATATAATGAGTCAACTTAATGCTGTAGGAGGCGGATTTATGAGCCAGACTGAATGGGGTTCAGATTTAAGGGGAATACCTCTTCCTGTAGCTGATATAATGGAATCTCTTTTTAATTCCACTTTTGACCATAATGGAAAAAAGCAGCCGTTTCCATTTGCAACTGAAGCAGATGTCCAGGGTCTTTTAACCATGCTTTTTTTCACTTACTTAACAGGAGGAAATCCTCCACTATTTATGGATTTTAGAAAAGTCTGGG
Organism: Candidatus Omnitrophota bacterium; assembly: GCA_023485205.1. The sequence continues at coordinate 1,764 of JAMCZX010000002.1, forward strand.
AGCCATGGGAAATTATTGACCTGGCAAAAAAGATTAATATACCTCTAACCGGTAAAACTTTATGGGAGAAAAAGGGATTTATTGATGGAGATAATTCCGGCAGTGCCTCGTTTGATTGGGCTGGAAAACCAGGGGATTCTATAAAAGATATAATGTCCAGTATAAAATTTCCTCTTGCAGAAGAATTTTATTTCCCAGGGCTTGGCAATTCAGTAAATTTTATTTCTCCTGCAGGTATAGAAGGAATTGCAGGCAGGATTTCATATAACAGTTTAACTAATACTTTTTCTTTAGTGTGGGACCAGGCACAAACAATAGACCTGCCAGAAAAATTATCAGAGTCTGTTTGTAAAATATCAACAAACACATGGCCACATACTTTTGTTGTTCCTAAATATGCTACAATGTTTGAATATAAACAATACGCACCTGCCAACCATTTTCATATGATATGGTCATTATCTCCTGCAAGGCTTCAATACTGGATGGATATTACTAATGTCATTTCAGTAACTCCATGGGCGGCAAAACCTGCATTTATAGAAGAAGTTGACAGACCAATGCCTCTTCTTTATTTACTTAATGGAGGAGAAACAACAACTAAAATTATTCTGGCAAAAAAGATATAAGGAGAAAATCTTTTATGGATATTACAAATATTAAATGGCTTGGACATGCATCTTTTAGAATAGAAGGTCCTAAAGTTATATATATTGACCCATTTAAAATTAATCCTGCAATATCTGCAGACATAATTCTTATAACCCATAGTCATTTTGACCACTTTTCCCCTGAAGATATAAATAAAATAAAAACTGCAGATACTTTTTTAATTGCTCCAAAAGATTGTCAGATTAATTGGAAAACAGAGAAAAGAATAGTCTTAATCCCTGATGAAAAAATAGATATTGAAGGAATAAAAATACATGCTGTTTCTGCCTATAATACAAATAAAAAATTTCATCCAAAAACTAACAATTGGGTTGGATATATTATAGATATAAATGAATTCAAAATTTATCATGCCGGGGATACAGATGAAATTAAAGAAATGGAAAATATTGATGTGGATATTGCCCTTTTACCTGTTGGAGGAACATATACAATGGATGCTAAAGAATCAGCATCTGCTTTAAAAAAAATAAAAACAAAAGCAGTTATTCCCATGCACTATGGAAGCATAGTAGGAACAGAAGACGCGGCAATAGTACTAAAAAACAGCACCAATATAAATATTATAATCCCTGAAAAATCTATCTAAAATAATTTTAATACCAATCAAAATTATGCTATAATAATATATTTATTTTTTTAATTTTTATCTCAATTCAATAAAAAAATGGCAAGAGTAGGAAATATAATTGAAAATTATCTTATTGAGAAAGTAATATGGCAGGGCAGTACTTCCACAATATATCTTGGAAAAGCAGATTTATCTAATGCGGAATATGGACAATATATAGCAATAAAAGCTTTAAGTTCAAGGAAAACCTCTTCTTCATATATAAGACAATTTAAAAGAGAAGCGAAAATATTAATGACCCTAAGCCATCCTAATATTCTTAAAATATTTAAATTTGTAAAAAACAGTGAAAATTTTTATCATTTTATGGAATATATAGATGGAAAAAGTTTGCGAAGGGTAATGATGGAAAAAATTTTTTCATTTGAAGAGATAATAAAAATTTTCAAAAGTAATCTTTATGCCCTTGAATATATGGAAAAAAATAAAATAATACATAAAGATATTAAACCTGAAAATATAATCGTATCAGATGATTTGCAAATAATAAAACTTGCTGATTTTGGATTTGCGACAAAAAAATCTTTTTTTATATTAGACCATTTTCCTTATGCAGGAACAGAACAATATATGGCGCCGGAAAGGAAAAGAGGGAAAATGGATTATAACAGTGATATTTATAGTCTTGCAAAGACAATAGAAGAACTTCTTGCCAAAATCCAAAACGTTCCGGATTTTATATATTATATACTTTCCAAATGCACAAAATTGTCTCCTAAAGAAAGGTACCAAAATGCTGGTCTGGTTCTTGAAGATTTAAAAAATTTTACATAATAAAATGTTAACTATAATTTTGACAAAAGTTGGTATATTTAATATGATATATTTATAAAGTAAATAATTAAGGAGAAACATGAAAATATCAGAAATTAAAGCAAGATGGATACTTGATTCAAGAGGAAATCCTACAATAGAAGTAGAAGCGCATGCTGAAAACGGATTAAAAGCTTATGCAGATGTACCTTCCGGAGCATCAACAGGAGAACGGGAAGCTCTTGAATTAAGAGATGGCGGAAAAGAATTTATGGGGAAAGGGGTTTTAAAAGCAATAAATAATGTAAATGAAATTATTGCCCCTAAATTAAAAGGATATAATATATTTTCTCAGAAGGAAATAGATAATTTAATGATTGAACTTGATGGCACACCAAATAAATCAAACCTTGGAGCAAACGCTATACTTGGTATAAGTCTTGCATGTGCAAGATTGGCATCTTACTGTTTGAATATTCCGCTATATCAGTATCTTGGAGGTAAAAAAGCGCATGTTCTTCCTATCCCTATGTGTAATGTAATGAATGGCGGTTTACATGCAGATAATAATCTTGATATTCAGGAATTTATGATTGTTCCTTTGGGAGCAGAAACTTTTTCACAGTCCTATCAGATGGTATCTGAGACATTCCAGCATCTTAAAAAAATACTGAAAAATAAAAAAGAAAGTACATCAGTTGGGGATGAGGGCGGATTTGCCCCTGATGTAAAAAACCATATTGAAGCATTCAATTCTTTAATTGATAGTATAAGCGAAGCAGGCTATGAACCGGGGAAAGATATATTTTTGGCAATAGATTCAGCTGCATCTTCATTTTATAAAGATGGTAAATATCTTTTTGAAGGAGAATACAGAACCTCTGAATGGATGATTGATTATTATGTAAAAATTGTTGATAAATATCCTATATATTCAATTGAAGATGGTCTTGCTGAAAATGATTGGGATGGATGGAGAAAAATGACAGAAGGTCTGGAAGAGAAAATACAGATTGTGGGTGATGATATATTTGTTACAAACCCCAAAATTTTTGCCAGAGGGATAAAAGAGGGGATAGGTAATGCAATACTTATAAAAGTTAACCAGATAGGAACGCTTTCAGAAACATTAGAATCCATAGAAATGGCTGAAAAATCCGGCTATGGCAGAGTAATTTCCCATAGAAGCGGGGAAACAGAAGACCCTTTTATTGCAGACCTTGCTGTTGCTACAAATGCAGGACAGATTAAAAGTGGTTCTCTTTCCAGAAGTGAAAGATTATGTAAATATAATCAATTATTAAGAATTGAAGAAAATCTTGGTCAATCTGCACTTTATGCAGGAAAACTAATTGCCAAATAATGAAACACAAAAAAAAGATTATCGGATGGCAACAGATAATTATATGTATTATAGGTATTGGGACATTAGTCCCTGTTTTAAATAAATATTTAACATTGCATCATGAATATATAAATGAGGTCAGAGGTATTAAGACTTGTAATAAAAACAATAGTTATTTTATTCAGCTTTTAAAGGAAGCCAACACTCCCTATTTTGTTGAAAAGATAGCCAGAGAGCAATTGGGTCTTATGAAAAAAGGTGAATATTTATTTAAGATAATTGCTCCTTCCAATTCTAAAAATGTTTCCCATTAAATTTGTTAGAGAAAATATTGAATATTTAAAAAAAGCAGGCAGTTTAAAAAAAATAAATGTTGACTGGGAGAAATTTGAAATACTTGAAAAACAAAGAAGAGCATTAATCCAGGGAATAGAAAAAGATAGACAGAAACATAAAGAAACCAATGATGAATTCCTTGAAAACAAAAAAAAAGGAATCAATAACCAAAAGCTTTTAGACTATGCAAAAAGCCTATCTTCTGGAATTAAAACAGGCAAAAAAACATTATCCGAG
>JAMCZX010000003.1 GCA_023485205.1 Candidatus Omnitrophota bacterium
TTTAATCAGTTAAGAATTGATGGAGGGTGGGTAAAAAAAACTGTAGCGGAAAAAGATTATAAAAGTCTTATTATAAAAGGAATAAAAAGAGCTGTTGAAATTGCAGAAAAAGAAAAAGTTTATCTTGCTCTGGATAATCATGGAACTATTACAAATGATTATCAGTTCCAGATTGAAATATTTGAAAAAATCAAATCAAAATATTTAGGGGCAAATCTTGATACTATGAATTACAGATGGTATGGTTATCCAGTTGAAGATTTGCTTAAAATTTATAAGTCAATTGCTCCTTATGCTATTCATACACATATTAAAGATGGAATCGGGGTAAAAGAAAATTATACTGGGAAAATTATTGGAGAAGGTGAAATTCCTGTCAGCCAGGTGATTAGAATTTTAAAAGAAAATAATTATCAGGGTGTATGGTGTATTGAATATGAAGGGAAAGATAAAGATTCAGGGTATAAAGAAAGCACAGGAAAATTAAGAAGATTACTGGAATGATTTTTATAATAAAAATTGTTTAAATTTAAAGGGGGAAAAAGATGAGTAGATTTGAAAAATCTTCTGAGATAAAAGTGGCAGTAATAGGATATGGTGGGGCTTTTAATATGGGCAAATACCATCTTGAGACAGGTAGTAAAGTGGGTATGATACCTACTGCTGTTGTGGATGTAGATTCTAAAAGATTAGAAGCTGCCAAAAAAGATTTTCCTGATATAGAAACATATTCTTCAGTAGAAAAAATGCTGGAAAAATCTTCTGCCAATCTTGTTATACTTATAACTCCGCATAATACACATGCAAAACTTGCTGTTCAATGTTTAAAAGAAAACCGTAATGTTATTTCTGAAAAGCCTATGGCTGTTACCACTGAAGAATGTGATGCTATGATAAAACAGGCAGAAAAGAATAATTTAATGCTTTCTGTTTTTCATAATCGTCATTGGGATGGTTCTATAATAGAAGCTGTCCAAAGAATAAAAAAAGGTGAAATTGGCGATGTTTTTCGTATTGAGGCACATATGGGAGGATATTCTAATCCAGGAGACTGGTGGAGAACATCAAAATCCATATCAGGTGGTATCTTATATGACTGGGGTGTGCATTTGCTGGAATATTCAATGCAGATTATAAATTCTGAAGCTATAGAAGTAACAGGTTTTGCCAGAAAAGGATTCTGGGCAGAAAAAACAAAATGGGGAAAGGATACAAATGAAGATGAAGCGTTTGCTGTTATTAGGTGTAAAAATGATACCTGGCTTACACTATGTATCAGCAGTATTGACTCAAATCCCAAAAAAGGAATGCTTGAAATTACAGGAACAGACGGAACATATATTATGAATTATGATACCTGGGAAATAGTAACACATAAAAATGGAATAGAATATATTACAAAAGGAAGAAATCCCCAGTCAGACGGAGCTCTTCTTTTTTACAAAAATATTGTTGAGCATCTTGTAAAAGGAAAAGAATTGATAATAACTCCACAATGGGCAAGACAGTTTATTCATATATTAGACCTTGCTGACCAGAGCGCTAAAAAGCGTATAGGTCTTAAAGCTTAAAGTTATTTATATAGTTTTTGTTGGGAAAACTTTAATTTGATAAGGGCAGGGCGGGATGTTCTGTTTTATAAGAAAATGTGTATAAATTCCTATCATAGCTCCATTATCCATACATAAATTTTTTTTCTGGAAACAGGATTTTTATATTTTTTGTTTTAAAATGCTTCATGATATTATCCCGTAAATATTGATTTTGTATAACCCCGCCGCCAAAAATAAAATTCCGGACAGGATATTTTTCCAAAGCCATAGACATTTTTCTTATTATTGTATCAGTTATGGCTTTTTGAAAAGAAGCTGCTATATCCGGGGAATTTTCAAGTCCATGTTCTTTGACATAATAAAATACAGCAGTTTTAATGCCACTAAAGCTGAAATTAAGACTTTTTAGCAGATACGGGCGCGGAAAATTTATCTTTTTTTCATTCCCTTTACGAGCAATTTTTTCAAGATTGGGGCCCCCAGGATAAGGAAGTTTTAATATTCTTGCTATTTTATCAAAAGCTTCTCCACAGGCATCATCTAATGTTTTTCCTATGAGTTGAAAATCAATATAATTTTTAATATAAAACAGACTGGTATGTCCGCCTGAAATAACCAGTCCAAGGCAGGGAAATTCAATATTTTCTATAAAATTTGATGCAATATGTCCATAAAGATGATTGATAAAATATAATGGTTTTTTAAGAGAATATGCCAGTCCTGCAGCAAAGGAAACCCCAATAATAAGAGAACCTTTTAAACCTGGTGAGTTTGTTACTCCAATGGCATCAATATCTTCTGCGGAAATAGAAGCTTTGGATAATGCTTCCTGAAAAGAGGGTAATATTTTTTTTAGATGTTCTCTGCTTGCTAATTCAGGCATAATCCCTCCAAAAGGTTGATGTATCATATTCTGGCTATATATAATATTGGATAATATAGAGCCATTTTTTATAACTCCAATTGATGTTTCATCGCATGAAGTTTCTATTCCAAGAATTATCATAATTAATGAACCAATTGGGATACAAAAACTATTTTATATCCCTGGTGTGCAAGTCTTGGTATTTGTTGTTCTAAAGCCGCCAGTGTTTCCGGTAAAACATGCCCGATTGCTATTGCATGTCCATTTTTTAATGCAATCTGCTTTGCTTCATTTATGCTTTGGACTACAGAATCATAAGAAGTGTTGTCGTCAAGGAAAACATCTCTTCTGACTGTAGGTACGCCTAATTTTTTTGCTTCTATTCCAACAACTGAATATGGTGTGGTTTCGCTATCAAGGAAAAACAGATTTTTATTTTTTGATTTGATATCGCTTAAAAGTTGTGCCATTTTTTTTTTGTTTGCAGTAAAAAGAGACCCTTCATGATTATTAACCCCTACAATATATTTACCAATTTTTTTATAAAATCCATCAAACCTGTGTTTTATTTGTTTTGCAGACATATTTACTGTGATGAATTTTAAACCTGTCATATCCTTGGAATTATCAGGTTCTAAAGGGAGATGCATAATAATCTGACAGTTAGGGTATTTACTTAAAATTTTTGCATCATATATTCCATAAGGGGTCTGTGGAATTACTGCTACGGTTATAGGATATGGTTCTAATTTTTTTACGGCGTCTATAATCTCTGTATTCCAGCCTGCATCATCTATATCAAATGCTATCTCTCCATGTCCTTTTGTAAAAGATAGAGGTAATTTTACATGAGGTAATTGTTTTTTAAAAGGCTGAATTATTTTTGTTTTAATAGGAGATATAATAGGTGTTATCTCTTTTAATATGAAAAACCCTGTGATAAGGATACAAAGAATAAGAAAGAGCGCCGCTAAAATAAAAACCTTATTATTATTTTTATTCTTTTTGGAAGTACGCATATTATCTTGCAATCAATGTTATACACCTATAGGAGTTTTTTGTGCCAATATCATAGTTTGGATTTCATCATAAGCTTTTTGTAATTGGACATCATTTTTTATGTCGCCAATTATATTATTTTTAGGTTCTTTAACAATAATATCCGGTTCTATTCCTATATGGTTGATTTTTTTACCATTAGGTGTATAATAATAAGCAATTGTAAGTTTAAGTTCAGAACCATGTTTACCAATAGGTATGACATCCTGAACTGTTCCTTTTCCAAAAGTTTTTGTCCCTACAAGAATACATTGATTGCCAAGATTATCTTTTAGCGCGGCTGTTGTTATTTCTGATGCGCTTGCGCTTCCATCATTTACAAGAATAACAATAGGTCCTTTCCATATCTGATTATTACCGGAAAAGAAATAATTATCATACTGTGGTTTTCTTCCTTTTGTGTAAACAATTAGTTTTTTGGAGGGAAGAAAAAGTTGGGATATACTTACAGCAGAGTTAAGTAATCCTCCGGGGTTATTTCTTAAATCTATTATAAGTCCTTTTACTTTATCAGAATTAAATTTTTCTAAAGCGGATTTTACTGAAGCAGCAGTATCCTCCAATAATACAGAAATTCTCATATATCCTATATTCCCCGGTAAAATTTTATATTTAACAGAATCTATATGGATTATGCTTCTGATTAATGGTATCTGAATAATGTTAGAAGTGTTTGGATGTAGAATCCCTATTGTGACTTTTGTCCCTGGTTTTCCTCTTAATTTTTTAACAACATCCCAGAGTGTCATTCCTTTGGTTGATTCTCCATTTATTTCAAGGATTTTATCACCTGCTTTTATACCTGCTTTCCATGCCGGGCTGTCTTCAATTGGACTGACAACTGTAATTATATTGTTTTTAATCCCAATTTCTATCCCGATGCCTCCAAATTTTCCTGATGTTAAAATATTTAATTGTTTGGCTTCTTTTGGGGGTAAATATACGCTATATGGGTCTAAAGTGGCCAGCATTCCTTCTATTGCTCCTGTAAAAATTCTTTGATCTTTTACAGGTTTAACATAGTTATTTTTAACAATGTTAGCAATATTGGCAAATTTATCTAATTGTCTATAAAACTGCGCCTCATTTTTTCTTGCTTCTGAAGCCTTTATATTAAATCCAAAAATGAAACTTAAAACTACAAGTACCATAATCCATATTATAGTTTTTCTTTTCATAATATTCTTTCTCCTTTAGCGTGTTTGTCTCGTTTTGGCTCGAACATTGTCCAGTTCTTCCATTAAAATTTTTGCTACTATTAAAATGTCCGCCTTTCCTTTGCTTTTTTTCATTACCATACCTTTCAGAAAATTACTTATATTACTTGCCTGTACGTTATTTTGGGCATCAATAGCATCCCAGTAATCTTTTACTGCTTTTGGATACTCTGTTATGACTTCTTTAACCCACTGTCTAATTGTTTTTTCGTCCTGTACCTGAATGAGATGTTTTTCATTAACTATTTCTATAGCTGATTTTCCTGTATCAAGCATTTCAGTCAAAACTTCTTTTCCTGAAGTTGCTGTAATTTTTTTTGAATTAACCAGTTCTATTAATTCTGCAAAATTTTTTGAGGAAATAGGACAAATCTTAATAGATATATTTCTTTCTTTAAGTATTCCAAGCAGGACTGTTTGTATCCAGTTGGAAACTATTTCTGGTTCTTTATAAAAAGAAACTGTTTCCTCAAAATAATCTGCAAGTTTTTTTTCTGAAGTAAGAACAGAAATATTATATTCTGAAAGATTATATTGGTCAAGAAATCTTTTTTGTTTTTGGGCAGGAATCTCTCCTATTTGTAAAGAAATTTTTTCAACTATATCTTGTGGAATTTTTATAGGTAAAAGGTCTGGCTCAGGAAAATATCTATAATCATGAGCTTCTTCTTTTGTTCTCATACTTTCTGTTGTCTGGTTTGTTTCATCCCAGAGTCTTGTTTCCTGAATGACTTTTTTATTTGTTTCTAATAGGTGCATCTGTCTGACAGATTCAAATTGTAAAGCTTTTCTAACAGATTTAAAAGAATTCATGTTTTTAATTTCTGTTTTTGTTCCTAGTTCTTTTGAGTCATAAAAATTTACAGAAATATTTGCATCACATCTTAAAGAACCCTCTTCCATATTACAATCACTTACTTCAATATATTGAAGTATTTTTTTTAGTTCCAAAAGAAATGCTTCTGCTTCCTGGGGAGAGGAAATCCCTGGTTCAGTAACTATTTCCATTAAAGGAACACCCGCCCTGTTAAAGTCTACCAGAGATATATTTTCATTATGTTCACTATGGATTAGTTTTCCCGTATCTTCCTCCAGATGGATTCTTCTTAAGGGTGTTTTTTTATTATTTATATTTAGATATCCATTAATTGCCAGAGGTTGATTGTATTGAGAAATTTGAAAATTTTTTGGAAGGTCAGGATAAAAATATGATTTTCTTACAAATACACATTCTGAGGGAATTTGACAATTTAGAGCTAAGGCAGTTTTTATTCCTAATTCAAGGGTTTTATAATTGAAAACAGGAAGGGACCCTGGCAGACCAACGCATACAGGACACACCTGGGAATTTTCTTTTTCTCCAAATTTTGTAGAGCAGGAGCAAAACATCTTGGATTCTGTTAATAATTCAACATGAATTTCAAGTCCGATTGTGATTTTATATTTATTTTCATAAATATCGTTTGTAGTTTCATCCGCCATTTCCGTTTTCTGCAAAATATGTTCTTACTCCGGCAATATGTGCCCTTAAATAAGAATTAAGTCGTGTAATTACAACTCTGCCTTCATCTGTACCTGCCTGTATAAATCTATTATTTCCAATATAAATACCAACATGGTCTATATAATATCCACCAAAGTGAAAAAATATAAGATCACCAGGTTGGGCTTCGGCTAAATGTATCGGATGCCCGTATCTATATTGTTCTGCTGCTGTTCTGGGAAGATTAATTCCTATTTCTTTATATACTCTTTGAGTTAATCCTGAACAGTCTATTCCATCCCGGGATGTTCCTCCATAAACATAAGGTGTTCCAAGGAATGTATCTGCATATTGAATAATTTTATGACCAATAGATGCAAAAAAATTGTTGTCAGTTTGTGATGTTTCAGAATTAGAATTTGTAGTTTTATTTGCAACTTCCGGTATGACAATAATTTCTCCGGGAGTCACCAGATTATTTGTAATTAGATTCTCTTTTGCAAGCCAATTAGGATTAATTTGAAATTTTTTTGCTATAGAGGCTAAAGTATCACCAATTTTTACCTGATAATATATTACAGAAGAGGCGTTATTTATTACAGAACTTACATTTTTAGGTTCAACAATATTTGTTTTTGTTTGTATAGATGTTTGTTTCTCTGTAGTAGCATATGCTATTTGTTGAGTGGAAGTCCGGGTTTGGTTTATAGATTGGCCTACAATTAATCTTTGTCCCATTCTTAAGTCATAAGGGTTGTGAATACCATTAACTCTTTCAAGCCATCCAATAGATACTCCATATCTTGCAGCAATAGAATCAAGAGTGTTCCCCCATTGAACAATATAGTATTTATTTGAGTAATTGGAATAATTTGTTTCAACAGGAGTATTGTAGGATTGGTTTATATATTGACCTACAATTAATCTTTGCCCCATTCTTAAGTCATAAGGATTCTGGATACCATTGACTCTTTCAAGCCATCCAATAGATACTCCATACCTTGAAGCAATAGAACTAAGGGTATCTCCCCATTGAATAGTGTAGTATTTGTTTGAGTAATTGGAATAATTTGTTTCAACAGGAGTATTGTAGGATTGCCCTACAATTAATTTTTGTCCTATTTCTAAGTCATAAGGATTGTTAATACCATTAACTTTTTCCAACCACCCAATAGATACTCCATACCTTGAAGCAATAGAGCTAAGAGTATCCCCCCATTGAATAGTGTAGTATTTATTTGAATAATTTCCTACAATAAGTCTTTGTCCGATATAAATGTCATTATTCCTTAGGTTGTTCCATGATTTAATCTGCTGGATAGAGCAGTGATATTTACCGGCAAGATAGGATAAATTTTCTCCTTGTTTGACTATATGATAAGTTTGGGCTTTAAGTAAAGTAATTGTACATAATATAGTTAAGAACGAAATTATTATTTTCCATTTTTTCATTATGCCTCCTTTTTAATCTGTGTTTCTAATTTTTCTAATCTTTCAATAATTTTTCCTTGTTCTTTAATAATCATTTTTAATGCCTTTGCAATAGGGTCAGGCAGTTTATCATGGTCAAGGTCTATAATATTTTCTGTTTTTCTAACTGCTGTTCCTGGAACTCCAACTACTGTTGTATTAGGAGGAACTGATTTTACCACTACAGAACCTGCTCCTATCATTGCATTATCTCCAATTTCTATTGGGCCAAGAACAATTGCTCCTGCACCAATTACTACATTGTTGTCTACAGTTGGATGTCTTTTTTTCTTCTCATGGGTAACCCCGCCTAAAACAACCCCTTGATACAATAAGACATCATCTTTAATTACTGTTGTTTCTCCTATAACAACACCCATACCATGGTCAATAAAAAATCTTCTGCCTATTTTTGCTCCAGGATGTATTTCAATTCCTGTAAAAAACCTTGTTATAGTAGAAAGAATTCTGGCAAAAGTTTTACAACCACACTTCCATAAAACATGATTGATTCTATACATCCATATTGCATGTAAACCTGAATAACATAAAATAATTTCAACTACATTTTTTGCTGCAGGGTCTTTTTTAAAAACTGTCTCTATATCTTCCCTTATTTTTTTAAACATGTCAAATTTCTAAATTTTCAATTCGTTTTTGTAATGTTTGAAGAAATTTTCCGCCATAGGTACCATCAATAATTCTATGGTCAAGAGACAGAGTAACCCACATTGTTTCAGCGATGGTTATATTATTGCTTTTTATAATCGGTTCTTTTTCAATTGTACCTACAGCCATAATTGCAACTCCAGGAGGACTTATAATTGCTGAAAAATTTTTTACCCCAAACATACCAAGATTGGAAATTACAAATCTTGCTCCCTCTCCCATATCTTCTTTGGAGAGGGTTTTATTTTTTGCTCTGGTTACTATATTTTCTCTAAGAGAGGATATTTCTTCAATAGTTTTATTTGCTACATCTTTGATAATAGGAACTATAAGCCCATCTTCAATACTTATTGCAAGTCCTATGTCTATTGTTTTGTATAGTCTTATTTGATTATTTACAACTGCCGCATTTAATAAAGGGAAATCTTTTATTGTTCTGGCTGTCCAAAAAATTAAAAAATCAGTATATGTAATCTTTTTTTCTTTAGATTTTTTTTCTTTTTCTTTTGTTATATTATCCATTAAAAATCTTGATGAAAGATAATAATGAGGAATATTTTGTTTGCTGTATGTTAATTTATCTGCTATGATTTTTCTAAATGGCGTCCATTGCATAACTTCATATTGGGGATTTCCCTGGGATTTTAATATTTCAGCATAGTATAAAACATCTTTTTTTTCTATTCTTCCGCCTTCTCCTGTTCCCTGAATGTCTGAAAGAGAAATTCCCATTTCTTCTGCCAATTTTTTTGCCACCGGGCTTACTTTAATTCTTCCTTCATCCACTGATTTTTTTTCTTGTTTTATAATTGGGGCTTCTTTAGAAATGGCATCTTCTGTTTGTTTTGGTTCAACTTTTTTTTCAGATATTTGGGGTTTTTCCGGAATTTCTTCATCTGGTTTATCAGTTATATATCCAATAACAGTTATTACAGCAATAGAAGTATCAGAAGCCGGATATAAAATTTTTCTTAAATATCCTTCATAAAGAGATTCAATTTCAAAATTTGTTTTATCACTCATTACTTCAAATAGAACTTCTCCTTTTTTAACATAATCTCCTTCATTTTTAGCCCATCTTACTATATAGCCTTCTTCCATTGTTTCGCCTAATTTAGGCATTATTATTTCTTTTATCATGAAGTTATTAATTTTACCTCCCGGATAATATCATCAATCTGAGGAATTGCGATTTTTTCAAGCACAGGACTTTTAGGCATAGGAACATCTGCTCCTGCAATTCTTTTTATTGGAGCATCAAGATAATCAAAGCATTCTTCCATAATTTTCATACCAACTTCTGCTCCTGTTCCTCCTGTTTTTGTATCTTCTTCCACAATAATAACCTTATTGGTTTTTTTTATGGATTTTTTAATTGTTTCCATATCAAGAGGCAGTAGTGTTCTCAGATCAATTACTTCTACGTTTATTCCATCTTTTTCTAATATTTTTGCCGCTTCTAAAGAAAAAAGCATCATTCTTGAATAAGATAAAATTGTTACATCTTTTCCTTCTTTTTTTATATCAGCAATGCCAATAGGTATTGTATATTCCTCTTCCGGAACAGGGCCTTTAATATTATAAAGCATTTTATGTTCAATAAATATAACAGGGTTATCATCTCTGATGGCACTTTTAAGAAGTCCTTTTGCATCATAAGAGGTGGAAGGCATAACAACTTTTAAACCAGGTATATGTAAAAGCCACGCTTCTAAACTTTGTGAGTGATGCGCTCCAAGGGACCTTCCTGTTCCTCCTTCTGTTCTTATGGTAAGAGGCACCTTTGTTTTTCCACCAAACATATATCTGATTTTTGCTGCCTGATTGGCTATTTGTTCCAGACATAGTGGAATAAAATCAATATACATTATTTCAACTACCGGCCTCATTCCTGTCATTGCAGCTCCTATACCAATACCTACTATTGCAGATTCAGAAATTGGCGTATCTTTTACCCTGTCATCACCAAATTTTTTCCATAAATCAGCTGTAACCCCATAGGCTCCTCCATATATGGCGATATCTTCTCCGGCTGAAAATACAGTTGAATCCCTTTCCATTTCTTCTTTTAAAGCTTCATTAAGTGCCTGTCTATATGTAATTTCTCTCATGATTTCTTTGTTCCAAATTTCAATGTAATACAATTTGAATCATAGTTGAAATATCAGAGCGTGCCACTATTAAAAATAATGCTTTTAATATAAAAAGACTCTGGACCAAAAAAAGTGCCAGTGAAAAAACAGAAAAATGGTATAATATCGTCCTTTTTTTTGTATTTAAAAGCTTAAAAGGAAATATAAACGGTACGCTTTTTTTATAATTCAGATAACTTTCTCCAAATCTTAAAATTAACTCTTTTTCTTCATATAATTTAGCATATAAAAAAATAAATAATATAATTCCTATTGAAATAAATAAATAAGAGATATCCTTTAACAGAAAAGCAGAACCGACAAAAAGAAAACTATATCCTAAATACATTGGATTTCTGCAATATTTATAAACTCCATTTATAATAAGATTTTCTGGTGGGAAATTAGGAAGCATTGTTCCTCTTTGATGGAGGGCTATAAAAGAGGTGATGGTAAAGAAAAATCCGGGGATTAAAAATATAATTCCTAAAATAAAATTTACTATCTCGTTATGAGGAAATATAAAAGATAAATTTTTACCTTTGGGTAAATATAAAAAAAAGAAAATAGGAATTATTATCCACTCCCAGATTACTCCTAAAGATACCAAAAAAAATAATTGAGTTTTTTTCATTTTTTTATTTCTATATATCAATCAACCCCGCAACCCCGTTTCAGTTATTAAACCGGAAAATTACCGAATCTATATAAACCTTACAATATATTTCTATAAATGTCAATTTTACTAACTCCTAATATTATATTCCGCCCTGATTTATTAATAGAACAGGTACGTCTTGCGCAAATAAAACTGTGCTTAGATAAAAAAATTCCATCATAGCACAAATAATTATATAATAAGACAGATATTATTGGTTATAGAAAATATCCTTGAAATGAAAAGCAGACTTTGTTATAATGTAAACTTAAGACTCGTTCTTGGAATGATTTTCAGGAAATTATGAATGAAAATACAGAAATAAAAGAGTTATTTTACGATGAGGAAGCAGTCAGCAAAGAATCTTTTGTAATGATTATCTTTGGTGGCGCAGGAGATTTGAGCAAAAGAAAAATTCTACCTGCTCTGTATCATCTTTACAAAGATAACAAGATTCCGGATGAATTTTCAATCCTCGGACTCGGCAGAACACTTATGACTGATGAAAAATACAGAGAAGTGGTGAAAGATTCTGTTTGTGAATATACAGGTGAAATTTGTGAAGAATCAGTCGGTAATGAATTTCTCAGACATTTTTATTATCTACCCGGGGACGTAGGGAAAAAGGATTTTTACCAGACCCTTTTTACAATGGTGGATAGACTTCTTTTTCATGATTCCACAAACATAATTTTTTATCTTGCAGTGTCCCCTGTTCTTGTTCCTGAGATAATAAATAATCTTACCAATTATAATCTTAGTAAAGGTAAATATAATCTCAAGGTGATTCTTGAAAAACCATTTGGTGGGGATAAAAAATCAGCCATTGAATTAAATGAGATGCTTTTAAAGGTTTTTAATGAATACCAGATTTACAGAATAGACCATTACCTTGGTAAAGAAACCGTACAGAACATAATCTTCTTCAGGTTTGCCAATAGTATTTTTGAACCGCTGTGGAATAGAAACTATGTTGATAATATACAAATTACAGTGGCAGAGGATTTTGGCATAGAGGGCAGGGGTGCATTCTATGAAAAAACAGGTGTTGTCAGGGACATGGTTCAGAATCACATAATGCAGCTTATTGCACTTGTCGCAATGGAATCTCCGGCAGGATTTGACCCTGACCTGGTAAGAAATGAAAAAATTAAGGTGTTCGCTTCAATTCGGGTAATGGAAGAAAATCAGATTGAGAATTCTGTCATAATTGGACAGTATGGAAGCGGGAAAATAGGCAATAAGGAGATTATAGGATACAGACAGGAAAAAGGTGTGGCACTGGATTCAAATGTTCCAACATTTTTTGCGGCCAGGTTTTTCATTGATAACTGGAGATGGGCAGGTGTTCCTTTTTATGTTCGCACAGGAAAATCCCTTGCAAAACATATAACGGAAATTTATGTAGAATTTAAACACCCTCCGCTCCAGATGTTTGGAAAAACATTTGACATCTCAGAGCCCAATGCATTTGTCCTGGAAATTCAACCACAGGAAAGCATTTCTCTTAGATTCAGTGTAAAGTATCCCTATCAGGTGAATAAACCATATCCGGTCAACATGGATTTTGATTACATGAAATCATTTAATCTGGCAGGTCATTTTCCTTATGAAAGACTTCTTATAGACTGTATGCGTGGAGACCTCACTCTTTTTGCACGCCAGGATGAGATAGTGGCAATGTGGACAGTCATAGACCCAATAATAAAAGGTATTGAGAGGATTTCTGCCAGGAGTATAGACCTGTATTCGCCAGGGACATTTGGTCCTGAAAGAGCAGATAGACTGATAAAAATGGATGGACGTGCATGGCACATAAAATAGCAACAGATAGAAAATTATTTGTTTTTGATACAATGGATGAGATGGATGATTTTGCAGTTAATATATGGAATAAAATCAGGGAAGAGTCTATTGCAGAAAAAGGAATCTTTACAATTGCACTTTCAGGAGGCCAAACACCTGTCCCTTTTTACAGAAAACTCGGGGAATCCGTTAATCCTGGTCTCTGGAATAAAACGTATATATTCTTTGTTGATGAAAGATTTGTCAGTCATTCCAGCAAATACAGTAATTACAAAACCCTAAAGGAAAATCTTTTCCTCATAATAAAAAAATCTGCTGGAGGTATCAATCCTGTGCCTACCGGAGAAACAACACCGCAAAAAGCTGCAGAAAAATATGAAAAGATATTAAAGAGTTTTTTCAGACTTTCAGACAAAAAATTTCCTGAATTTGATCTTATTTTACTCGGAATGGGAAAAGATGGTCATACCGCCTCATTGTTTCCAGGAAGTAACTCTCTTAAAGAAAAAAAACATCTTGTAATCGCAACACGGAAAAAAGGGGATGCCATTGTTGAAAGAATTTCTCTTACCCTTCCGGTAATAAATAATAGTAAAAATATTATATTTCTTGTTACAGGGGAGGAAAAAGCAAAAACCCTTAAAAAGGTGATTGAAAACCCAAAATGTAACCTGCCATCATCTTTTGTCAAGCCGGTAAACGGTATTATTTATTTTCTTGTTGACAGACAAGCCGCTTCTTTATTTATAGAATAAATTATTTCAATGCATTTAACACTTCTTCATAATCTGGTTCCTTACCTATTTCCGGAACCAATTGTTTATAAATAATTTTAGATTCTTTATTTATAATAAAAACAGCTCTTGCTATTAATCCTTTTAATACACCATCCCCAATAATCACTCCATATTTTTCCATATCTCTATATCTGAAATCAGATAATACAGAAATATTCTTTACATTAAAACTTTCACAGAATCTATCCTGGGCAAAAGGTAAATCCATAGATATTACATTAACATCTATATCTTTAAATGTTGATAATAGCTCATTAAATTTTTTTGTTTCAATCTGGCAGACTGAGGTATCTAATGAGGGGACAGTAATTATTAATTGAACCTTTTCATTTTTGCCGCCCACTTTTTTTTCTTTCAGGCTTTTATCTACAACTATAATTTCACAGGCATTATCTCCGATATTTAATATTGGTCCTACCAGGGATATTTTATTCCCTTTAAACAAAACTGTTTCAGTCATTTTATGCCTCCTATTTAGAATTATTTTATTATTTTTTCCCTCTAAATATTTTTTAACATGGATAGTTTTGAATCTTTTGATGACACAATAGCATTATTATCAGGCCATTTAATATTAATATCAGGATCATTCCATATAATACCAGCCTCAAATTGTGGCATATATTCACAGGAGGTTTTATATTGTACTCCAGCAGTATCACTTAATGTTAAAAATCCATGGGCAAATCCTGTAGGGATATACAGCATATAATGATTATTTTCAGATAAAATAATACTAATCCATTTACCATAAGTCGGAGAATTTTTTTTGATATCAACCGCAACATCAAAGATTTCACCTTTTATACATTTTATAATTTTAGCCTGGGAATAAGGTTCTTTTTGAAAATGCAGTCCTCGTAAAACCCCTTTTATAGAATAAGAATAATTATCCTGAATAAATTCTTCTTTTATTCCATTCTTTTCAAAATCAGACTTTTTATAAATTTCCATAAAAAATCCACGGTCATCCTTAAAAATTTTTGGAACAATCAAAATAATTTCTGGGATTTGCATTTTTATAAATTCAAATGGCATTATCTTCTCCTATAATTTTTATCTATCCATTCTTTATATTTCCCTGTTGTTATGGTTTTAATCCAATCCATGTTATTTAGATACCATTTAATAGTTTGTTTTAATCCTTCTTCAAACGAAATCAATGGTTCCCAGCCAATATCTTTTTTAATTTTATCGCAATTAATTGCATATCTTCTATCATGTCCTGGCCTGTCTTTAATAAAAGTAATAAGTTTTTTATAATAATCTTTATCTTTCCCTGTTTCTTTTGCAATAATTTCACAAATTTTATTTACAAGCCTTATATTTTTCCATTCATTTTCTCCTCCAATATTATAGGTTTGTCCTATCTTACCTTTTTCCAATATACTGATAATTGCTCTATTATGGTCATCAACATAAATCCAATCCCTGATATTTTTTCCATCCCCATAAACAGGCAATGGTTTTTCCTCTATTATATTTAATATTGTAAGAGGGATTAATTTTTCAGGGAATTGGTATGGTCCATAATTATTGGAACAGTTTGATAATGTTACAGGTAGATTATAGGTGTAATAATATGCTCTAACCAGATGGTCTGCTGAGGCTTTACTGGCAGAATATGGACTTGCTGGTATATAAGGACTTGTTTCATAAAAATATCCTTTTGGGCCTAAAGAACCATATACTTCATCTGTGCTGATATGGTGAAATCTTTTGTTTTCTGTTTTATTCCAATATAAACGAGCGCATTCTAAAAGAGTAAATGTTCCCAGAATATTTGTCTGAATAAAATCTTTTGGTCCATAAATTGAACGGTCAACATGACTCTCAGCTGCAAAATGAACTACAGCATCAATCTGGTATTTTTTAAAAATTTCTTTTATTTTTTCATAGTCACAGATATCCGCATATTCAAAAAAATATCTTTTACCCCCAAAGAATTCTTCAATATCTTTGAGATTCAAAATATTTCCGGCGTATGTAAGTTTATCAACATTTATAATTATGCCATTGAACTCTTTCTGATGAAGAATAAGTCTTATAAAATTAGAGCCAATAAAACCTGCTCCTCCGGTTACCAGAATATTTTTAAAATCCATTACTATTTCCTTTTTCTAAAATTTTATTGAAAAAATTCTCTAAATTATGTTGCCAGTCATTAATCCTAAATTTCAATTCTTTTTTAACTTTGAAAGTATTAAAACAGGAATTTAAAGGTCTTCTGGCAAGAGTAGGGTACTGATAAGAAAAAATGGGATTTATCTGAATATCATCATTTATTAATCTATATTTTATACCATATTCTTTTATTGCAATTGCAAACTGATACCATGAAATTTGTCCATTATCCTGATATAGATAAACTCCAAAATTATCAGAATTATTTTTTATCATTTGAATTATATTTTCAGATAGATTATAGGTATAAGTAGTAGCGCCAATCTGGTCACTAACAATAGTTAAAGAGTTTTTTTCTTTCATTAATTTAAGCATTGTCCAAACAAAATTTTTCCCATAAATCCCATATAACCAGCTGATTCTGAAAATAAAATATTTTTTTATTTTAGATATAATTTCTTTTTCTCCCTGTAATTTTGTTTTTCCATATACAGATAAAGGATTTGTTTTATCTGTTTCCTGATAAGGTTCATTTTTTTTACCATCAAAAACATAATCAGTTGAAAAATGAATTAGTTTACATTCAATTTCATTTGCCAATTGTGCTAAATTAAGAGGTCCTTCAACATTTATCTTATACGCTATAGATTCTTCCTGTTCTGCTTTATCTACAGCAGTATAGGCTGCACAATTTATAATCCAGTCAATATGTTTGTTTATACTGAATTTTTTTATTTGTTCATAATCTGTTATATCTATATCTATATCACTTGAAACAAATTCAAGATTTTCTTTTTTAAGCATTTCATGTATTTCTTTACCAAGCATACCTTTACTGCCAATAAGCCATATCATTTTTGTTCCTCTTCTAATATGTGTGTTAAATATTTTCCATATCCGCTTTTATTTAAAAGTTCTATAATTTTCATAAGATGTGCCTTATCAATCCATCCATTTTTATATGCAATCTCTTCTATACAGGCAATTTTCAGACCCTGCCTTTTTTCTACCACCTCAACAAAATTACTTGCTTCAAGTAAACTATCATAGGTTCCCATATCAAGCCACGCAAAACCTCTTCCTATAATTTCCACAGATAATTTATTCTTTTTCAAATATTCCTGATTAACAGATGTTATTTCCATCTCATTTCTCCAGGAAGGTTTTATATTCTTTGCTATTTCAATTACTTTATTGTCATAAAAATATAAACCTACCACTGCATAATTGCTTTTTGGATTTTTAGGTTTTTCTTCAATACTAATAACCTTGCGGTTATTATCAAACTCAATAACTCCATATCTTTCAGGGTCCTTAACATAATATCCATATACAATTCCTACTCCTGATTTTTCTATCTTTTTAACACTATTCTGGAGCATTTCTGTTAGCCCATGGCCAAAGAAAATGTTATCTCCTAATATAAGGCATACAGAACTATTGCCAATGAATTTTTCTCCAATAATAAATGACTGGGCAATTCCCTGGGGTTTTGGTTGAATAGAATAATGAATATTTATGCCTAAATAATTACCATTTCCAAATAAGTTCTCAAATTTTGTAATATCCTCTGGTGTGGAAATTATTAAAATATCTCTTATACCTGCAAGCATAAGAATAGAAAGAGGGTAATAAATCATGGGTTTATCGTATACGGGTAATAGCTGTTTACATGTGACACGGGTAAGCGGATATAACCTTGTTCCGGAACCACCTGCTAAAATTATTCCTTTCATTTTATTATTTTAATCCATAATATAATTTTATAAAAAACTTTTAGATAATATTTCCTTTGTTTTTTTATCTAAGCCTGCATAATCCGTGAAATTTAGAACATCTCCAGTATATAACTCAAAACTTTGATTAAGAAATTTCGTTTCAAAATCTTTTTTAATTTTTATTTTATTCCATTTGTATTTATCAAATAAAAAAGCGATATCAAATGGGTCTTTTATATCTATTCTTCTTCCTGCTACATAAATTTTATTTAAAAATATATCATAATCTGATGATATTTTAATTTCCTGGTATTTTTCAATCTTATTAATATTTTTAAATGGGAAAAAAACAAAAGAAATTTTTATATTATCTATAAAAAAATCTATATTATCTACCCCTTTTTCTTCATTTTCTATTGTCAAAAATTTTCTTATTTTATATGAAAGATTATTAAATGAAAATGGTTTTTCATTAAAAAAATCAAGATCATATCTGATTCTATGCTGATATTTAAACATTAATGCTGTTCCACCGGCAAGATAAAATTTGGGGAATTTATTTTGTATTTTTTGTGCCATAAAAAACATTTTTTTAATATTATTTTTCATACCAGTATTTAATCCAGAATTTCACACCTCTTTTAATGTCAGGATATTTTAAGGAAATAGTATAAGTTTCTTCAGGATATTTTTGAAAAATCCATTTTATATCATTATAATTACCATAAGTTAAAATTCTTTGTATTAGTTTTTCTAAAATAATTTTTTTGTCTTTTGGATGTTTATCCCAAATGAATTTTTGATATTTAGCGGGGATTATAATTTTTTTAGTATAGGTTATTGGTAATCTTTTAAATTCATTAAGAATTTTTGTTTCCATTTATCTTTTCACTATAATAATAAAATTGTTTTTATATTGCTTTATTATATCATAAAAATTTACCTGTTTATTATCAACATTAAAAACCCAAGAAAAGTTATTATCCAGCCCTGATATAAACGAAGATGTTTTGCTTTGGAATTTTTGGAAATAAATGCTCCTATTTGAGAACCTGTTATTGCCCCGATAGTTAATGGAATTAAAAATACCAATATTTTGGGGGAAAATTTAATATAAGAAAAATGTACTAAACTTCCTATCATTGAAGTTAAAGGCATTACAAAAATTATAGTTGAAAATGCTATTCTTGGTGGAATTTGTTCTATTGCAGTTAAAAATGTTCCGGTAATTCCACCTATTCCTATTCCAAGAAGTCCGGAGATAAATCCTGCTATAAGTGAAAAGATTCTTATGGAAAAAGGACTTTTAATAACATAATTATGAATATCTTCTGTGATGGTTTTACTTTGTTTCTTTGTGGCAATTACAGAAAAAAGTCCTATACATATAATTATAAAACCAAAATATTTTGTAAACTGTTTGACTTCAACAAATTTACTGATAACAGACCCAAGTATGACTCCGGGAATAGCAAAAAGTGCTATCATCAGATAAAGATTTTTATCAACTGCCTTTTCCTTGAAAAATCTGATTGAACCTCCTAAGGTGCTTGCAATAATTGTAAATAAACTTAATCCACTGGCTTCTATGGGATGTAAATGCATATAAAATAAGAAAAAAGGAATAAGAAGAATTCCTCCTCCTATACCAATAGCATTTCCAATAATCCCTACAATCATAGAGGTGGTAAAAAGAATAAAATTTATAAAAATCAGATGTATATTCATAATAATTTTTAACTAATCCGCCGGGAAGTCCCCATCCGATAGGTCTATCCCTTACCCACATCTTTTTAGGAAATATAGAATAATTATAATTTGAATTTTTTAGATTTAAAATTTTTCTTTTTTCTACATCTTTTCAATATCAAAAGATTTTTATTTTCAATTAACCATTCAAATTTTTCTCCCTTTTTAATATTGATAGCCTGAGCAATAGAAGATGAAAGATTAACATAAAAAGATTTATTGGTAGAAAAATATTATTTATCTTTTTCTATTTCTATAAAAAGATTTACAAAGTAAACCGGGTATTACATAGCCCACAATTTTTAGAAGACTTTGCAAATTTAAAGGATATTTAAGAAAACTTTTTAAAAACCAGATACCGGCTTTTTTAAATTCTTTAAGTTTAAGATAATTTTTTCCAATCCTATAACATATAGTAGATGCAAATTTTTTTCTTAAGGTATTTTTATGCTTTGTATAAATTAGAATATTATCGTTTATTGATTTAATTAAAGATATTGTAACAGATGCTGAATCTTTGTATAAATATCTGATTATAAGGGGTTTGTTTATAGATATTGTTTTTAACTGGAACATTTTAAATCGTACTTGAATCTCTGTATCATCTATCGTATAAAATCTCTCATCAAATAATCCTATTTTGTCAAAACAGGATTGTTTTATTAATATCTGCTGTAAGAAAATATCAGGAATTTTTTTTAAAGATGTTGTGTCTGTATATATATTATATTCATATCTTTCACAGACTGAAATATCCCTATCTGGATTATTTATTAAACTATTTACCTGTTTTTCTATTTTTTCAGGTAAAAATTCATCATCATGGTCCAAAAATCCTATAAATTTCCCTTTTGCAATTTTTAGTCCTACATTTCTTGTAGCTGGTATTCCTTTATTTCTTTCGTTTTTTATATATACTATTCTTTCATCTTTAAAGATTTTTACCACTTGTTCTGTGTTATCTGTAGAACCATCATCAATAATAATAATTTCAAGATTTTTATATGTCTGATTAAGGCAACTATTAATAGCCCTTGGTAATAAATCAGCTCTATTATAAGTGGGGATAATAATACTTACAAGTGGGTATTGATTATTGTTCATTATTTGTTTTTAAATATATCAGGCCTATTTACCATTAATATTTTTAACATTTAAATATAAAAGTATATTTGTTTTTTATATCAATAAAATTTATTATATCATAATTGATAAGTCAATAAGGCTTTGACTAAACCAAAATCAAATGAAATTCGTCAAAGATAATAGAGAGAGAGAAAATAAATTAGAACAGGCTTATTATAAATATGCCCAGGGTCTTTATAATACAGCTTTCAGGCTATTGCAAAATAATGAGGATGCCCTTGAAATAATACAAGAAACATTCTTAAAGGCATTAAATGGTTTTTCTCTATTTAGAAATGAAGCAAAGATTCAGACATGGCTTTATAGAATTGTTATAAATCTATGTTATGATAGACTTAAAAAAGATAATAGAATCACATATATTCCTGAAGAAAAAATAATTTTTCATATAGATAAAAATATATCTGCTACAGACCCGGAGTTTACAAAAGAACAGGAAGAAAAAATTTTAAAGATTAACAAGGCTATTGAAAGTTTGACATTAAAACAAAAAACAATTTTTACACTTAAGGTTTATAATGAGCTATCTTATGAAGAGATAGCAAAAATAATGAAAGTTAAAGTGGGCACAGCAAAGGCGACATTTTTTCAGACAGTGGGAAAATTAAAAAATATCATTGAATTAATGGAGAAAAAAAATGAGATTAATGAGATTTAGAAAAAAAACTATAGAGAAAAAAGATATAGAAGAACCCGATGATATAAAAGAGCTGCTATTCCTTGCAAAAAAAATTGAAGTTCCCCAATTCTCTGAATCTTTTTGGAAAATGCAGTATAATAAGATTTATGAACAATGGGAGAGCAAAAAGGCATCTTACAGAGTAAAAAAATTATTTGCAAGGGTAATCCCTTTGATTTTATTTGCTGTTTTTTCTGTGTATTTTATCAGATTTTTTATTTTTAACCAGACAGGTAATAAAAATATTTCCTATGAATCAATATCTGTTTTATCACAGGAAAC
Organism: Candidatus Omnitrophota bacterium; assembly: GCA_023485205.1. Next base: position 21,408 of record JAMCZX010000003.1, read on the forward strand.
AGAAATTCCTGATAGTCATACTTTTGGTATTGAAAACACAGAAGACAGGGTTTTCCCAATCAGGGATTTTGTAGATTTTTTTAATTATGCACCTGCGAATATGCAAAATGCAATAATAAATGATGTCCTACAATCCAAATAATTTTTTATAAAAATAACTAAACTATTTTTGAAGTATTTTAGTCTTAATATTAAATAGTATCAGTGAATTCTTACAGGTACAGGAGATGATAAAAAAATGAAAAAATTAATTTTGTTTGCGATAATAATTTTATTATTGTTTTTTATTCCAAAAAGTTTTGCAAATCCAACAGGAAACTGGTTTTCAGATTGGTTTTCAAAAAATAATAATCCTTCCTATAATATAAAACATAAAATTGTATGGCAGCTTAAAACAGCAATGAAAATAAGAAGACAAATGAGGGATATCAGAATAAAAACAATTAAATCCAACCCCCAGTTAAAACAAGATTTTGAACAAATAAGACTACTTGCTGCACATCTTCATAAAATTCTTTCTAAAAAATTAAAATATAACAAAAAATATCAAAATCTTAAACAACAGCTACAAACAATCCGTAAAGAATTGCAGAAAGAAAGAAAATATTTAAAAAATTAAAAGTATGCAGAGGAGGTGAAAAAAATGAGAAAATTATTTTTAATAGCCGGTGTGCTACTTTTCCTGGGTTTGGTTGTAAAAAGTTATGCAGACCCAATGGGTTCTGGCTGGAGTAATTCTAAACATCAGCATATGGGGAAGATGGGACAACCAGCAGGTATGTGGGGAATGCAACGAATGCAGAAAGGGTCTATGATGCAGATGTGGAAAATAAAAAAAGATATTGCAACCAACTGTAAATATGTTATGAAAATAAAGGCTCAAATGGGAAAACTTAAGATGCAAACTATTATGTCAGACCCTAAACTTAGAAGAGAACTTATCAGAATAAAAATGCTGGAGAAAAAGCTTAATAAAGATACTTCCGCAAAACTTCAGAAGAATCCACAATATAAAATGGATAAACATTGGATGCAGATAATTCATAAAAGATTACAGAAAGATGTGAAAATGGAAATGCGGCTACAGATGCGGATGATTAATAATATGATGTGGTAAATATAGGATTATAATATAATCTCCCCTAAGGTAATCGTCTTAGGGGAGATTAGAAACAGAATAAAAGGAGACATAACATATGTCTGAAAAAATTAAAAAATCAGTTTTTGGTATATTATTTATTTTTATAGTGGGTTTTATACTGGCTTTAAGTGGCTGTACTACTTATTATGGACAACCCCCATATTCTGTAAATTATGTTCAGCCTGTTTCTCCTCAAGGTTATGTGGTTGCTTCTGCCCCAACTTTTGTTTTTTCTACAAATGGAATTAATGTTTATTATTATCCTGCTTTACAAACTTATCTATACTTATATAATGGATTTTATTACAGATGGTTTAATGGTGGATGGGTTTATGCACAGGTATATTCCGGTCCATGGTTTCCTCGTGCTATAGGTGTATCTCTTCCTTTTCCTTTACGTTATGGACCTCCTGTGCCTGTAGTTTCATATCAACCATATTTTGTATGGTGGAAAGCAAATATTGGTCCATGGTATAGGGCCCATTATCCACAATGGTGGAATATACATCATCCTTTTTTAAACCATTATAATTCATGGCAGAACCATATAAGAATATATAGAGGTCATATACAGCAATTATATCCAATGAGAAGAGGGCGGCCGGCAGTAGGGCCAGAAAGAGGACCTGCAAATAGATATAATAGATAAATTATTCCAGAAGAATAAAAAATTTATGCAGAAATATATGGTTTGATTTTATCAAGTAGTGCAGATTTTCCAATGGCGCCAGTTATTCTTTCAGTTTCTTTGCCATCTTTAAATATAATAAAGGTGGGAATGGAAAAAATCTGATATTTGGATGCAATATTTGAATATTGGTCAACATTAACTTTTGCCACTAAAATTTTTCCTTCTAATTCTGTAGATAGTTCTTCTATTACAGGTTCCATCATTCTGCAGGGACCACACCAATCAGCAAAAAAATCAATAAGAGATACTCCTTGTGCTATTGTACTATCAAAATCTTCATCTGTTAAAAATTTCATATAATTTCTCCCGTGTTAAAAAAGTGTTTCTTTATATTCTTCAATTTTTATTTCTGTTTCCGGTATATTTAATTCTTTTTTTAATTCAATATCACCAGGTTTTTGTGTTTTTATACTTTCTAACCAATTACAATATTCACATTTTTCTGATGGTTGAGGCACAGGATGTTCTATACATTCAATAATATTATGCACTATTAATGGAATCTGGTCAATTTCATTTTTGACCTCTAATTTTTTTAAATCATTTTCAAAATCCAGCCATTTTTTTTCACTATTATAAACAGGATAATAATAGGCAAGATATCCATAATTCTGAATTTTTTTAAATTTTTCTTCCAATAGTTTGATATAAACAGCAATCTGTATCTTATATGTAGGATGGATATTCTGAACACTTTCAACTTTTTTATTTTTGGTTTTATGGTGGCTAGTTTTATGCATGCCATCATTTAATTGAACAGCTTCATCTAAATGGCCATAAAGTATTACTCTGGAATTAAAGTTTGCATACATTGTTTTAGGCAGAGTGGATATTAATTTGCCGGAAATTTTTCCTTCAAGAAAATCAGGTATTTTACCAATATTTCTGTAGTAATCAAAAAGTTTTTTTATTTCTGTATCAACTCCAATTGTAATAGATGGCATAGGTCCTCTTGGCCTATAGATTTTTTTATTTGTTGCAAACCAAAAACATCTTGGACATTCCAGGAAGAGGTTTATACCTGATGGTGAAAGAAATATTTTTTCCATTTTTTCTCCAGTGAAATTATTATAACCAATATATTTATTATATCACAATTATAAGAAACAAAGCGGATCTTGTTGATAAAAATCCCTGGTAAGACAGTGGGTTAAAGCTCTGCATCCATAACATTTTTCAACTTTACATGTTTTACATTTCCCTTTTAGATTCTTTCTTTTTCTTAAAGAGGAAACAAAAGAATGTGCCCAGATATCTATAAATTTTTGTTCTATTAGATTTCCTATGGGTAGATTAAATCTTCTGCAGGGATATACTGTCCCATCTCCCATTAAGGCGCATCCATTTTTTCCTACTATACATTCAGAACCAAATATTTTCCAGTTTTTATCTTTTTTTAACATAAAACCTCTGTATGGCAAAATAGGTTCTAATCCTTCATCAAATCCACATCTATATAGTAAATATTCACAGATAAATTTCCAGGAATCAAGAGATACAATTTCCTGCTGGGATATTTTTCCCTGTCCCATAGGGAAAAATCTTTCTATAATGAATCCTGATAGACTAAATTTTTCACTAAATCAAATAAAAGAGGAACCTGGGAAACATTATTTTCCATAAGAGTAAAAATAAGCATCTTTTCTTCCGGGAAATTTTTTAAACCTTCAAGGATGTGTAAGAATTTTTCAAAACTATAGCCTCTAAAATATTCATAGGTGGTTTTTTCACAACCCTCACAGGAAATTTTTATTATTTTTAATTTGATGAAAGATTAGAACC
>JAMCZX010000037.1 GCA_023485205.1 Candidatus Omnitrophota bacterium
CGGCAGGACCATAAAGAACTCTTTTTTTATTTTTTGTCGCATTGTGCCATAATGGGTATATCTACCATACTTTTATCGGTTAGGCTATGTTTTAGAAGCACACTTTTAATTTTTTACCTTTTTTTATTTCCAGCGGTATTTCCGGTATGACTTTTACTTCCTCTTCGTTTTGTTCAATTTTGGCATTTATGGATTTATTGGAAAAAGAAATATTGATGGTCTTGAGTGATTTTTTGGATGAGAGAATAATTGTTGAAATTTCAAGTGTCCCGTAGAGAATTTCAAATGAAAATTGCATACCTTGTTTTGTTTTTTTCTGTCTGAAAACACCCCAGCCTGAACCAACGGAGAAGAAAGAACGGAAATCATCTGTGAAAATCTTGGGCTTGAAGCAGATTGTCTTTTCCGGTGCAGAATAGAAAAACCCTGAGAGTGCAGGAATGAGGGCATAACCTGACATTGCTCTTGCATAGTAATGTCCACATTCAAATTCATCCCATGGATTCCTTTTTTCACCATCATATCTTTTTCTTGCTCCTAAGACAATTGTAAGTCCTTCCTCTACAAAATTTTCATATATGAGATGACTTGCCACCTGGTATTCAATACCTGTCCATACTTCATCTGCATACAGGACAGGCTTTTCCGGTTTGTCTCCTTTTGGCCATGTACAGACAAGAAGCCCACATTCATTATTTGCTGCATACGTCCTTCTTACGTTTAGATTTACGTGATTGGTAAAATCCGTTTTCCAATTGTATCTGAAAATTGATTTCATTGTTTTTTTTACGTTCCCTGCAGAATAAAGAGTTTTCATATTCAGCATTCTTGCATACCATTGCCCGATTAACTGGTCAGACATACATCCTTTTCCATACTGGAACTTTGGCCATGGGAATTTGTTATCCCTGCCGCGGTCTCCTGTGATTTTTTTTAAATTTTCAGGTAGTGTTTTATACGCATCAGGAAGCACTTTCTGTTCATAATATTCCCCATTAAAAAGATTTTCATCCGTCCATTTTGAACCTTTCAGAAAAAGATTTTTATATTCCTTGGCTTTTTCATTTTCCCCTAAATATTCCGCTATTTTCTCTGCTGCCTGAAGGGCAGCAAGATAAAGACTCCCGATAACAGTATTGGGTCCATAAAATTCTATGTCATAAGTATTATGCTGCACCCCTTCAACTATTCCATCCCTGTTAGCATCCAAGTGCTGGTATGCATACTCAAGAGATTTTTTTGTATCCGGCCACATTTTCTTTAACCAATCATCATCTCCACTTATAAGCCATTCCCTATAAACCTGGATAATCCCACCAAATTGGCCATCAGCCGCAGGAAAAAATGAATAGTCAGGCTTAGTTTTAAGAGGAAGAAGTAATCTGAAATGAATCATCCCGTCCTCACGCATGGCATACTGATAATCCACTTCACGCATTGAACGCTGTAGCTTTGGGAAAAGCCAGGCAAGTGCCTGGGCATAATTCCATACATGCGTACATGAACCCACACAACAACCTGAATCATTACTGCATCCTTCAAATCCATAAAATGTTCCATCTTCAAGTCTAAGACAGGTCGGGGTTTTAAGTATTGAAATATTTGAACTGACAGCATCAAGGACATAAACAGGAAGGCTTGAATTAAAAAAAGAATCATGAAAAACCTTTGTTTCCTTATAAAGTCTTTCAAAATGTTCACGGGTATAAATTGCCGCATCCCATGAATCTTTCCACATTGTAGCATAATAATTTTTCCATTTTAAACTACTTGAACAACATTTAGAGTCGTTTTTGTCACAACAGGGCTGTTTGGCAGTATCCCAGTAATTTTCAAAAACAGGAAAATACCAGGTTATAAAAAATGGAATTTCTATTTCTTTTCCTGATGGTAATACAAAATCTGCAGCAACAGTGCCAATTGAAGCATTATCCTGTTCTGCAGGTTTAGGAAATTGGTTTGATTCAGTGATGGTTTCCCAAAAATTTTTTATGTCCGGGTGACCATTATCATCATACTTCCATGTTTGCCATACCCTTGCATTTTTATGGCTGGTACATAAAGTCATGTTTCCATAAGATGACATATCCTCAGGAATCTCCGTTGCCGTAAGAAAAAGTCCCGTTAATTCATTTTCTTTTTTTTGTACGTTCAGTTTTCTCTCTTTTTTTGTTCCGCCAATGATATTGGGCAGATTTCCAAATATGGTACCGGTAATTTTTTTATTTGTCCGATTCTTCAGCTTATAAATAAGAATGGCAATAGGTATACTTGAATCTTTATCGTTAAGGGGTATAAAAGGATTAAATGCCTCAAGGGAAACTTTCAATGGAACTATATCATCCTCAAGCATGACTTTTGCAAAAGGAAAACTTCCTGTAAATGAAACGTTATTAAAATGCGGAAAATTCTGTCCCAGTTCATTTGGTGCGGTATGACCATTTCCTTCATACACAGGGGAAGGTCCATGGAGCACCTTTACAATGGGTTTGTTTCCATTATTGATTTTCAAAGTAAAAAAGGAATGTTCAAAAACAAGGCCTTTTGAAGGTCTGTTCATTATCTGCCATTCCGCAAGACTTCCCCATCCGCTTAAACAAACCATTCCTGTTCCAATTCCGCCCAGGGGAAACAATACCTTTTCAAGATTCCTGCCTTTAAGGATTTTTTGTGGTCCGGTTTCCAATAATTCTTTTTTTGAAAAATCTTTTTGCATTTCTTATCTCCCAATTTTTAAATTTTAAATGACACTTCTGCTTTTTTTCCTGACACTATTTCTCTTAAAATAATCTTCCATTGTCCTTTTGGAGCGTTCAGGAAAAGATGAACAGGAATTATTGCTTTACCATTGTGAAGAACAACGTTTCTTCTTAAGACGCCCTCTTCAACACCTGAAGGATTGAATACACTGACATGAACGACATAAGGGACAATGGAACCGGAGTAATTGTTATTTCCTGATGTTATCAGATGAACAAGTATGTTCGCACCCCAAAATGATTTTCTGTCACTCATGAGTTTTGCATCCAATTTTTCAATTTTGTAAGGAAGTCTTGCAATCAGGATTACTCCACCAGCAGCAAGTTTGATTTTTACTTTCCTGGAATATCCAAGATATTTATCAGGAATAATTTTTCCCTTTATGGGATTTTCTCCGCCAATAAGATACGTCCACCCGGGTTTTTTAAAGAAAAGATAAACATTTGATGGTATAAGCGGAGAAGAATCCTTTCTTCTGAAAATCCCGAAATATTCTGCATTTTTGTCCCGCCATCGTGTCAATTCAAATCCCTGCAGAGGAACGCCTTCTTTATTGGAAACAAGGATGGATGGTTTAACTCCTGCCAGACGGAGTATTTGTTGTCCCAACAGGTTGGACCACTGGTCCTGTGCCCGTGTATATGCAGATAAGAGAAAATTTAAAAGCAGCGCCTGTCCTTTTCCATGTTTTTTATACACAAAACAGGGAATACAATTTTTGTATCCCGTCTGAAAAATAATCTGTCCTAATTGCTGACCATCTGAAACCTGGAGATTTTTTTCAAAATATTCTCCTGCAAACCAGCCGGTCGCAATAATTTTTCCTTTTCCATATTTTTCCATTGCAACAAGTGGAACTCCATTATTCGTTGACCATACAGGGACTCCATTGTTAACAAGATGGATATTTTCATAAACATTGATTGGTGGAAATATCGCAAACGGAACTCCTCCAAATGATGGATAATCTGTTGAAATAATTGAGGACATTTTATTTATTATCTGTCTTTCTCCGCCATTTCCGGATAAGGGGGATTCTTTTCCATAAATATTATCCCACCATGTGCCATCCCATCCATAATAGTCAAGTCCGCAAAGAATCAGTCCCGCACCATTGTCTTTTACGTATTTCAGGATGAATTTATGCACATCAGATGGAAACGGAGCCTCGGAAATAGTCGGAATTATTACGTCAGGATGCTGAGCAAACGCTTTTTTTAAAAAATTTAACGAATAACCCATAACTTCAGGGGGTAATCCAAATGCCTGATATGACGGACCATAATAAGCAGGAATACGGACCCAGTCTGCAGGAAATGCAGAGGGAAAATACATAAGGTCTCCTTCAATCTGAAGGGTTGATACAATGAGAATACGTAATGGTCTGCCTGTTAATTTATCAGCCCATACGCAATTTTTCAGTCTTACCAGAGGAAGTTTTTCATTCAACAGCATGGACTGGTCTTCTTCGTAAACCATGTTTCCTGACCAGTTAATCAGGTCCGGATATGAACTGCTTGCTTCCTCCAATTGGCCTGGTGTTGCAGGTAGATTCAAGACAGGGAAATTTATGTCTGCGGAATAAATTTTCCATGTGCCGAAGTTAAAACACATTATCAAAAAACCGAGCATTAAATATTTTTTCATAATCTGTTTTTTCATAAATATCCTGTTAAAACAGCGATATTATCATACATTTTTACAAAATATCAAAGTAGATATTATTGGTTTAGTCCCCAAAAGCCATTTTTTTTGAGTAGCAAGCGGTGAAGTAAATCCCCAATTGGTTTGCACCCATCTCTGGATGTTATACCGTGGAGAAACAGGTATATCTCTAAATGGCATTGCTGAGGAATGTCCATCTACATATACAAAGTTTATCATCGCATCTGCAATGTCCCCATTTTGACTGTGTCTGTATGCGCCGGCTCCAAATTCGTCAGCAGTAAAAGGAGATGTAGATTCTGTATGTGGAGGATTTTTTTCCCATCCAATGAAAGGCGTTGCCATAAACCCATAACCATCTATATCTGCACTATCAGTAACCATAAAGGTTTCGTCCGGATATGGTATTTGAGCAATAGAAGCCAGAGTTATGCCATATGGGGGTGGAAATGCGGCGGCGCCGCTGTTACCATTTATTCCATATGAAGACCAGCCATAAATATAGTTATGCCCACTTGGGTCCACAAAAATGCTGTTATGCCGATGATAGCTGTAGATAGCCTGTTGAAACTCTTGATTAGCATTGGTTTCATTTGCCGGAATTCCAAGTGTATAGGGGAAAAGAAGCACAGGCCAACGGACATAGTAAATACCAGATACTGTTCCCTGGCTCGGTGGGAAATATCCATAATCCTGTTCATACATCAATATACCAAGTCCAATTTCCTTTAAGTTTGATATGTCAGTTGTAAGTTCTGCCTGTAGTCTTGCCTTTGCTAATGCCGGCAGCAACATTGCCGCCAATATGGCAATGATTGCTATGACAACCAAAATCTCTATGAGGGTGAAGCCACTTCTTCTGTTTTTTTTCATATCTTTTGTCATCTCTTTTGTCATCTGACATTTTTGATTACTGAATCTCTTATTATTAATTTGGGCTGAAGAATAATTTCTTTATTTGTATTTTTGCCAATTATTTCCTCTATTACATAATCTGCCATTTCTTCTTCTCTTATAGATACTGACGTAAGATTAGGCTGAAATATTTCACACCAAGGAGTATTAAAATATCCAATTACAGAAACGTCTTCAGGGATTCTTAAATTTAATCTTTTTGCTGTTTCATAAGTCAATTTTGCTCTGAAATCTCCATCACAAAATACAGCCATTGGTTTTTCTTCTGTCTCCAATACATTTGGAATTTTGTTTTCATCCGTAATAATTATAAAATTCTCTTCCGACAGGTTTTTTTCTTTGAATGCCGTTTTTGCTCCTTTAATTAAATTGAGATGCCCCCTCTGGCCGGGGGAAATTGGATGCGTATAGAAAATAATTTTTTCATGGCCAAGAGAAATAAAATATTCTGCCACTGTCCTGCCTCCTGCAAAATAGTCAGACAAAACGTATCTTGCCCTGGATAATTTTTTTTCACTTTCAAAATTATTTAAAAATATAACCTTGCCTGGATAATTATCAAGAAAATTGAATGGGAATTTGGAAATTCCCTGGATAATAAGAATTGCAGGAGACCTGTCTATTAAATCTTTTATTTTCTTTATACTGTTTCTGTTTCCCCAGTGATGGTTATTAACAATGCAAAAGTAGTTATGGTCAGTAAGACCATGGATAATTCTTTTTGAGAAAGACTCATAAAGATGTCCTGTGGTTGGCATGATAAGACCGACAATTTCTTTTGTAGTGAGTCTCGGGGTGGGACTGGTAACAAAAGTGCCTTTGCCGTGATGTCGGGTAAGTAGACCATCGTTTACCAGCACGGAAACTGCTTCACGGATGGTATTTGGCACGACTCCGAATTTTTTTGCAAGTTCATTCTGGGAAGGAAATTTTTCTCCCGAAGTATACTCACCATTGAGAAGCGATTCTTTAAGAATGTTCTTTACTACCAGATACTTGGCTGGTCTTTTCCATGTAAATGTTTTCATGTTTTTTTATGGAAATTGTAATATAAACTTATTCACTCAATCAATAAGTTACTATAGATATTTATTTTTGTAAAATTTAATACCAATGCTTAAAAATATCGGTTACACTATGTTTTGTTTACGCCTTAGAAACCAGCATGCACCTAAAAGAACTAAAATAATAAAAATTAACCATCTGTCTGTATTTTTTGAAAGGGTTAAATTTATTGTCCGCAGATTTTTCCTGTTTTTCAAAGTGGTTTTAAGAACATCAGCGTTTTTAAGCGTGTAATAATCCCCTCCTGTAATTTGTGCAATGTTTTTCATGTAGGGTTGGTTCCATTCCGGATGAACAAATTCTCTGCCATATTTTGTCACAAGTATATCTTTAAAGATTTTTGATGTTTTGTTTTTAACTTCAATAAGATAGATTCCTTTTTTATACGGTGTAAAAGTGATGGAATTGGATTTTATTTTTACGAATGTTTTTTTGTCATCCGGAGATAAAACAAATGCTTTTATACCTGAATTTTTTAAATGTTTGAGAATAAATTTTACAGAAACTTTTTCCCCTATACCATAAATTTTATGGCCAATAATAATGTCAGGTAAAGATTTTCCAATACCCAGAATATTATCAGGACTGCAAAGTAATCTGAAAATTTTTGTCCAGAAATATTGATAGGCTTTTTGAGATTTTTTACCCTGAAAATTCCATTTCCATGTATTATCTGTACAGACAACAGCTGTTTCTCCGCCAAAAAATTTATTTATTGCCGCAATTATGGCAGGATTGGTCCCTTGTGCTGTAATAATAGGGATACTTCCCTGTTTAATCTGAAAAACATTATTAACACGGGAAAGTCCAGGGAAAATATAATTTTTATTAAACAAACCTAAACTTATAGCCTCTGGAGTTATAGATGGTACAAAATTTCCATTCAATATGTTTTTTTGTTCTCCTGTGATTATTATGGGAATTAAATTATTCATCTTTGTTCCTTGTAGCCCATTAAGAAAATTTTCCCCGCCAAGAAAAAGTAATCCATTTCCAGATAAAACAAAATCTTTTAAATTTTCAATTTCTGTGTTTGTAAAAGAAGAAAAATCAATATCCCCCAAAACAATAATATTGAATTTTTTCAGAAATTTTTTACTGCTGAAAATATCTTTTGGTATGGAAACAGGTTTTCCTCCTGTTTGTTGATAAATATTTTTACCTATTCTGATTAAAAAAACCGGTTGAAAATATGTGTTGGTTTCCATATATCTTTTAAGGAATTTATATTCCCATCTCAGGGTGCCTTCTACATATAGTATTTTTATTCTTTGATGAATTACCCGGACCAAAAATGGCAAAGAATTATTTTGGAGAATGGTTTCCCCTGGAATTGGCAGAACATTTGCTGTATAAATGAATTTCCCAGGATTGTTTTCTTTTATTGTGAAATTTGCCTTGAAAAATTTTTCTTTAACAGGAATTGTTTTTTCCTTTAAAATTTTATTATTATTTTTAATCTGGACAATTATATTATTTTGCTGTATTCCTGAAATTTCTCCATATACCTTTATTTTTAAGTTTTCCCCGGAAAATACAGGAGAGTTTGATATGACATTGGTAATTGAAGCATCAGGAATTTTTTCTCCTCCCGCACCAACTATATAAACAGGGTAGTGTATATTTGTTATGCTATTTGTATTACCTGTTTCCTGGCCATCTGTAAAAAGTATGACTCCTGCACAGTGATTATCAGATATCTGGGATATTTTATATAGACTTTCTGTAATTGAAGTTATATTTTGTAATGGTTTTAATGAGGAAATTTTATTTTCAGGGATTTTTTCAATGTTTTTGCCAAATTGATAGAAAACAGGATGTATATTCCTTATAAAATGATGATTTTTAATAAATGTTTGAACTCTCTGAAGTCGTGTTTTTCCTGAAGAATTAGTGATTCCCATACTCATGGATGTATCAATAAGAACATAAAATGGATTTTTCCCTTTGATTTTTAAAGTAATCTGCGGTTTAAAAAGTATAGATAATATAAGGATACCGGCTATCAGATGAAGAATCCAGAAAATTTTTCTATTGGAAATGCCAGACCATTTATATGATATTAAAACAATAAAAATAAAAAATATAAATGATGCAAAAATTATACTTTCTGGTAAATAAGAAAGAAAATGAATCTTAATCATTTTATTGCTCCGGTTTTATTTTTATGAAATAAATTGGAAATTACTATTTCTCCTATAAGGAAAATAAATGCAATAATTAAAAAAGGTTCTGCTAAATTGGAGGAATATTTTTGTTGAAAGATAAATGTATGTATATGATTCGCCTGGGTATATAAAACCGGATATCCTGACATAATTTTTTTGATCTGGCTTATAGATATTTTTTGGGGATTTCCTTCTTTCCAATTACAGTTTACAGGAAATATTTTATTGCTTTCTTTTCCATTTTTTAATGTTTGAACTTTCCAGAAACCTGGTGAATCAGGAATAAAATACATTGTTCCATTGGAGGACATAGAAAATGTTTTTTCTTTCCCTATAGGAGAGTAAATCTTTGTAGAATTTTTATTACCTGAAACAAAGATTGGATTTCCAGGATAATATAAAGAAGGATTTTTTTCTGAATTATAGGAAACAATATTGTTAATTAAAATAGGGAAAAATGGTTTTTCAGGGAAATTTGTCCAGGATAAATCCGGAGAAAATGTGAATAAAAATATATCTCCTTTTTTTATATTTTTTTCAATAATAATAGGTATATTTCCTTGTAGTGATGCTAAAGTTTCACCTGAAATGTTTTTAACCCCATAGCATTTATGAAAAGACACTGGGTTTAGATACTGAAAAATCTGTGTTCCAAACATTTCAAATATTGGGCTTTCTGTGTTAATAGATATAACAGGGATTGCTTTTTTAAGTATAATTGGATGTGTAAATTGAGCGGGCAGCAGGGATAATCTTTTTTTATTTTCAGTTCTGTAATTATTTAAAATATCCGGTAATATATTATCTCCTGCGAAAAACACAATATTACCTCCATGGTCTATGAAGTTCTTTAATTTATTTTGTATTCCTAAACCTGTGATAACAGGATTTACTAAAAAAATTACAGAATACTTGCTTAAATTTAAATGATTTAAAGATAAGACAGAAGATGTTTTAATATTATAAGAAAAAAATCCTGCTTCCAGAGCTGATTTAATATAAAAAACACCCTTTTTATCATTTCCTGCTATAAGAATTTTTTTACTTTTATTATTTATTCGTGAAAAGAAAAAATAATTATCATCAGAAATAAGGTCGGGTTTTGTTAAGTATGCTTCAATAGTATGAATGCTAAAAGGAGATTGAACTATTATATTTGTATAACCATTTTTAGGTATGGAAGCTGTTTTGACTATTTGTTTTTTCCCAATATTAAAAACAATATTTGAAACAGTATTTTTTCTTCCCCAGTTTATAATTTTACAGGAGAAAACATTTTTACCCGGGATTTTTTGTATGGATTGTATAGAAAGATTATCCGTTTTATTTTTTCCTGTATTGACTATTACAAAGTTAATGTTTTTATTTAATCCGATAGGTGAAAAATTTTTCCATGTGTATTTTTGCATATCAGTAAAGAAATATATATCTGTATTTGTTTGTTTTTCTGAACACATTTTATTGATTTTATTAATTACTGATTCAATCTTTCCTGCATTGTATGAAACATGACTTTGTTTTATGATATTTTTTATTTTAGAAAAGTTTCTTGTAGGAGCAATAGTTTTTCCGCTTAAAAAAATTATTCCAACTTTTGTTGATGGATTTTTTAAGGATGAAAGAATGTTTTCCATACAGATTTTTGTTTCATTAAATGGCGTGGGATTATCCCTGGCAGACATGCTATAAGAATCATCTACAAGAAAAATGATATTTGTTGCTTTTTTAAATTTAAGGAAAGACCTGCTTAAAGGCCCTGTCAGAAAAAGAAGCAAAAACAGGAGAAATAGTGTCCGTAATAATAGAATAATGGCTTCTTTTATTTTGTTAAATTTTCCTGTTTTTGTTAATGAATATTTTAAAAACAGAATAGAGCTGAATCTTAATGGTTTTGCTTTTTTTTTACCAAAAAGATGAATCAATAAAGGTATACTTATTCCTGCAAGACTCCATAAAAAAACAGGGTACAGAAAAGTCATTTGGTTCCTTTGATTTTTGTTCTTGTTTCAAGGTATGTCCAGAGAAATTTATCAAATTTTGTTGAAGTGTTTGCAAGGGCATAACTTATATTTTTTCTGGCACATTCTTTTTTATAATAGGAGATATGTTCTTCTATGGTCTGGCGGTATATTTTTCTTAAAGAAACTGTATCTGCATTTAATTTTTCGCCTGTTTCCATATCAATGAATTGATAACTTCCCTCCATAGACAGAAAAATTTCCTGCTGGTCTAAAATATGAAAAACAATAACATCATGGTGGTTATACTTAAAAAGGGAAAGATATTTCATAATATCCGAAGGATTATCAAGAAGATCAGATATTAAAATAATAAGTCCTCTTTTTTTTTCATGCAGGGCTATTTCTTTTAGGATTTTGCTTATTGAGGTTTCTTTTCCCGGTTTAATTTCCTGAAGTATTTTCATAATATTATAAAGATGGTTTTTGGTTGAGCCGGGATGAATAAAGGTTTTGATTTCAGAATCAAAAAGTACAAGTCCAACAGCATCTTTTTGGTTTATCATCATATAAGAAAGACTTGCTGCAAGATATATTGCGTATTGTAATTTGTTTAATTCTGTAGTTTGAAAATTCATTGAATTACTGACATCAAGAAGAATATAGCTTTTAAGATTTGTTTCTTCATTAAAGGTTTTAATATAAAATCTGTCAGTTCGTGCAAAAATTTTCCAATCTATATAACGCAGGTCATCTCCAGGAACATACTTTCTATGTTCAAAAAATTCTATACTGGAGCCTCTGTGAATATTTTTATGAAGACCTGAAATAAATCCTTCAACTATATTTCTTGCTATAAGATAGAGGTTTGAAAATTTAGAAAATAGTTTAACATCTAATATTTCAGTGTTTTTTTCTGTCACAATGTTTCAGGGACCTCCTTTATCAGTCTTTTGATTATTTCTGCTGAATTAATTCCTGATGCTTCTGCATTGAAATTTACAAAGATTCTGTGTCTGAAAATATTTTCTGAAATATCTTTTATATCAGAAACAGAAACATTTGCCTGTCCGGATAATGCTGCTTTGGTTTTTGCTGCAAGAACAAGGTATTGACAGGCCCGGGGTCCGGCTCCCCAGCTGATATTTTCCTTGATAAATGTAAACTGAGTATCTGATGGCCGTGTGTTTCTTGTTAGTCTTACAGTATAATCTAAAACATAGTCAGAGACAGGTATCTGTTTTATAAAAGACTGAAAAGAGATAATTTTTTCTGAATTGAGTATTTTTTTTATATTTTTTTCTATATCTATTGTATTTATACTGGCAATTTTTTTCTCCTCATTACTGCTGGGATAGGTAAGGTATATGCTCATCATAAATCTATCCAATTGAGCTTCTGGTAAAGGATATGTTCCTTCTAACTCTATTGGATTTTGTGTTGCTATAACAAAAAAAGGAATTGGAATTTTATGTATTTCCCCTCTTATTGTTACCTGATATTCCTGCATTGCTTCAAGAAGTGCTGACTGTGTTTTTGGCGGTGCCCGGTTAATTTCATCAGATAGAACAAGATTAGCAAATACAGGACCAGGAATAAATTCAAGATTTCTTTTAAAAGAAACAGAATTTTCCTGTATTACTTCTATTCCTGTAATATCCGAAGGCATAAGGTCAGGGGTAAATTGAATTCTTTTAAAACTTAAATCTAAAATGTGGCTTAATGTTTTTACCATAAGGGTTTTGGCTAATCCAGGGACGCCGATTAAAAGACAGTGTCCTCCTGAAAAAAGACATATAAGCATTTTTTCCAGGGCATCATCCTGTCCCACAATTATTTTATGCATTTCTGAAATAATTTCTTTTTTCAGGTTTCCTATCTCTTCAAGTTTTAAAATTTCCTCTTCCATGATTTCTCCTTAATGTGTCATGATATATGTTATTAGATTGACACCGAGTTCAGTTGATTGTGAGGGTGAAAATATTTTTGTATAGGGTTCCGGCAGTCCATTCCAGCTATCTCCAATGCCGTAAGGAGAAAAAATTATTGCAGGAAAGCCGTGAAATATGTATGCCTCCAATGGAGCAGGTGGATTTTTTTCCGGTATTGTATAATTAAATTTAATATGAAATGGGACATTGTAAACAGGAGATTTTGTATTCCAGATAACTTTTTTTGCTCCGGGTAAAATTTCAGGAATAATTTTTTTAAAGTCCTGGGTAAATTCATTGCTTCCACAGGAACTATCTGCAATAAGTGTTCCTCCTGAAAGCAGAAATTGTTTAAGTTTTTTTAATTCTTCAGAGCCCAGTTTAGGATTAAATTGTCCTGTCATATAAAGTATAGGTATATTTTTTAGACTGTCTTTATTCAAGTTTATGCTGATATTTTTAATGTAAACCCCTGCTCCTGTAACCCGGGCAACTCTTTTAAGCAGATGTTCCAAACCTGAAGGATTTGGGTCCCAGTTTCCTGAATTTATGAGTTGGCCTATATAAATTTTACCTTCTTTTCTTTTTGTTTTTTCTGAATAAAGAGCAATCATTGGATACATTCTGCCATATTCCATCCATCCCAAACAGTAAACCAGCATATTAATTCCTATTTTTACGGCATCTTTTGGCATATATCCAACACCTGCAGGAGTTGTATCCCCGCACCATCCGCAGGCTAAACATTCCTTTGAAAATATAACTGCGGCTCTGGCTCCTATATTTAAAACCAGAAGGTCAGGTTTTGAATTTTTTATAACATTGTATCTCATTATTTTTACTGAAGAAAGATTGTAAAAACATGTTAAAAGCGGATGGTTTGAATATGCTCTGTACAGGGCTCTATGAGGATAAATCTGGGAAAGCCATTGAAGCGATGAACGGGTAAAATCAGGACTTCCAAGGATAGAATTAAGCCAGATAAAGCCTCCTTCCTGAAGATACTTTCTTATTTTAGGAAAGAGTTTTTTATTGGGAGTATAAGCCTCAAATGAAGAGATATAAAGAATTGGGACCTTATCCGGGTCAAAGGAAAAATTATTAAGGTTTACTCTTATTGCACGGTATCTTACACCTAAAGGTATAGAGGCAAGATTTAAAAGATTGTCTATGTCATTGCCGGCTCTTCCCCATTTGTTATCTGGTCCGCAGATTACTTTGCCAACAAGGATAGGTGGAGCAGGTGGATTCTTTTTTTCTGTTCTTCTTAATGGAGTGGCTGGCAGGGGAAGCGGAGGAAAACTTTCCCCTGCTTTTCTATGCTGGGGGTGTTGAATAGGTGGTGCCTGACATGCATTCCATGCATATATAAAAGGTGAAAAAAATGTAAAACCAAAGATAAATATAATAAATTTTCTTTTCATAATTTTTAGTGAAAAGATGAAACCTCTTTTTCTGCAATTATAGAAAGCATGCTTCCAGGAAAAAGATCAATAACCTTTCTATAATAGTATTTCGCTTCTTGATAATTTTCAAGTTTTTTATATGTTTCTGCTTTAATGAATAAAATCCATACCATATATGGATTATGTATAGATGATATCTTTGTAAAAGTATTAATCTCCCTTAACCCTTTGTGATATTCTTTGGCATCAAAACATGCCCGGGCAAAAAGAACTGACCAGAGTCCTTCCATTTTTGCAAGCGGTATTGTTTCCGCCCAGATGTTTAAAGTGTGAAAAGCCATAACAAAATCTTTATCTTTTATATAGTATAGTACCTCCTGGCTGTATACAGATGTTTTTTCATAATCCAGTGTGATACCTGAAACTTTTTTATATTCTTCCATTGCTTTTTGTTTGTTTCCTTCCTGTCTATATATATCTCCTAATCCTATTTCTGAAGAATTTTTTATATTCTTAGAGATGTTTTTTGTCCTAAGTATTTCTTTAAATCCTGTTTCTGCCAATGTTAATTTATTCTCCAAGAAATATAATTTGCTGAGTTTAAGTTTTACCTCCGGATAATCTTTTATTTTTAAAAGAGATTTATATATGTTTTCGGCCTGAGCGAACTTTTTTGTTTTTATTGCCAGAGAAGCTGCAAGGAGTGAGACATTCTGTCTTTCTGAATAGTTTAGTGTATGTTTTAACAAAATCTTATAACAGGAAAAAGCATCAGTCAGGTCAGAATAACTTTCAAATATCTCTGCAAGAATAAAAAGTTTATCTACAGATAATTTTTTAAAATTATATTTTTTAAATTCTTTAAGATATTGATATCCATTTTCTGAAGGTATGTATATTTTGGCATAATTTTGACTGACATTTACTAAAAGAGTATTAGAATAAATTTTTTCCTGTTTTGTTATGATTGAAAGCCTTACAGGATAGAGTCCGCTTTTTATATATGTATGGTTTGGTTTTTTGTTTCTGCTGGTTTGTCCATCCCCAAAATTCCAGTAATATTCTTTTATATCTTTTAGATTGCCAAAAACTTCAGGAGTAAATTTAAAAGTTATTAACTGAAAAGATTCCCTGAGCAGATAAAAAGTGTTTTCCCATGAAAATTCCACTGAAAAGGCACTGTCTTTTTTTTCTGTTTGTATAACTTTTATTTTTTCAACAGGAAGGAAAAAACTTTCAGGGATTACATGAAACTTTTTTTCTCCCGGCATTTTTATTGCGGCAACTGCTATTGTTTGCCACGGTCGTGCTAATTGATAATAAACAAAATAATGTAAACCAGGTTTTAAATCAATATTTCCTGAATGGGATGGCTGGATAAATGGTTCTGCACCATGCCATCCGGGCCAGGAGGCTGTAAGTTTATTATCTATAATAAGAAAGGAAGGTCCTCCTGAACTTGTGCCAAAAGATATATGGACATTTTTTTTTATATAAAAATATCCTTTATAAATTCTTATAAAATTTTCATCAGGACCAAATGGATTGTTTGCATCCCATACTTTTGGCCAGAGACTTTTTCCAAAACATTTTCCTTTGATGCTCTGCTGTATAATTTTTTCTGCGGATTTCCATGTGTTTGCATAAAAACCCTGTCGTTTATAAACCTGGAGAAAGAGTCCTCTATGAGGAATAAAAGAATATTTTATTTTTTGCGCAAAAGGATTTCCATAAAACAGATAATAAATATTTTCATTAACAGGAAAACATATCTGGTAATAATTTCCCGGACCTGCAGATATTAACCTGTATGGAACCTCAATCCCTTTTGAATTTATTACTCTTATGTCAGAACCATTTTTTTTGGCTTTTCCTGTGAATTGAAAAACTGTAATTTTTTGAACAGGATAATTATCCTGTGTCCCTTCAATTTTAAGGGTTTTTCTATATTGCCAGCCTTTAAGCCAGATAGATGCATTAGCCGGGATAATAAAAATATATAATAATAAAATCAAAATAAAAATAAATTTTTTCATTTAAGATAAATTATTTTTTTGCTGTAAATCTACTTTTTTAAATAGAACTGTGCCTGCAGTCAAATAGGCAAAAAGTTTTATTCTTAACCATTTTACATCAGGGTTTTCAAAGATTGCTCTGGATGTATAGGTTTTCCACTGGTTTGCCTGTGTATTAAAAAAACAATCATTCCTTTCAATTAGCCTTCTTTCCCCATCAACAATTCCCCATCCTTCTACAAAAACTATCAGCTGCGGTCCGGTTGTTTTTGCCTTGATGGATAGTGCCCATGAAGAAGGGGATTGGACAGGATAAAAAATAGAATTTAGCCACACACCCTGATTTTCTGCAGTGTTTTTATCAAGAGAGAAACGAACTAAATGTTTTTGGGAATTCCATGAGACATTTTTATTGTCAAGCATCCATCCAAAAGGAAAATTCTTGCCCTGTGAGAAATTTCCATTTACTAAAATATTTTTTTTACCTTTTTTCCCTGGTGTAGGAATAATTTTTAATAATATGGTGTTTGAATAATTATTTTTATAATCTATTTTTAAATGAAACTTTACCGGCAGGTTAATAGGATAATGATACCATGGAAATGGAAGATTAAAGTTTATTGAAGAGCCTGGTTTTAGATAAATAAGTTTTATGCCAGGTTTTGGCTCCGGAGGCAGCCAGTTGGTAAATCTGTGGATATCTTTTTTAAAGATTTTTAATTTAAAGTCTGAAGGAACGAAAAGAGCATTATCTGTAATGGGTTGAAGATAGTTGAATTTTAATTGCTTGGAAGTGGGGGAAATATTTTTTATAGTAACATTTAAAGAAATGGTTTCTTCTTCCATATAACAGGATTTTTTTGAAGAAAGGACAATAGAAAAATTTTTCCCATAAGCGCTGATAATAAAAAGTAGACAGAAAGCATTAATGGTTAAAAATTTTACTATAGTATTTCCAGATAACATTTTCATACCCGGGTGGGATTTTTTCTTCCCATATTCCTGTTGAATTATATTTTTGTTTTGAAATGTGTTCATTGTTTTCCATATTTATAATATCATTTTTTATAAGGGTATTTTGTGTTTGTCTTAAATTTGAAATGATAAAATGTGTTGTGGTAAGTAAATTTGTATATCTTCCGCCTTTTATTTCCATATGAACTTTTTTCATGGCGGAAATTGCTTGTTGAAGCTGGGGGTTGTAAACATTAAAAACTATCATTGACCTTTCAATGGATTCAGCCTTTTCAATTAATTTTTTTTGCTGTGTGTCCAGAAGATTATAAGTAAAATAATTACTTTGGGTGGGACCCTGTAACCCTTCCGGACCCAAACCGCTTATTTTTCCGCCGCCTGTAGGTCCAAGGGGATTTTCTCCGCTTTTATCCTTGATTATCCCTGGTTCAAGATTGTCAGGTGTAAGTTCTGCGGGGGTTAATCTTCCACCTTTCCCTATAGCAGTATTGCCCACCATTTCACCATAAGACCTGCCTGTTCTTCCTTCTCCGCTTCTTCCTCCCACTTCCTGGGACCCTGGCATAAGATTTCCTGTGATGCCTTTTGCGCTCATATCACTTATTGGTCCATCAGCTACAGACCATCCTGCGCCTTTATCCAAACTATCCATCCATTTTGTTGTTTCCTCTATATTGCTTTGCATATTCTGTTCATTCTGGATTAGGTCGCCTATCATATCTTCAAGCTCAGATGGCAGAGGGGCTTGAGGGACATTATATGCTTCAGGCACCTGCGGCATTTTCCAGTTTACATTATCCGGAGATTGTGCAAGCCATTTTTCTATATTGGATGTTATTTCTTTTGCAAGTTCCAGCCCCATTTCTGCCTGGGTTACAGCAATTGTTGTAATAGGCTGCATCATTCCATATTCTGCACTCTGGACATGGTCCATCATTTCCACAAGTTCTTTGGCAAGTGTAAACTTTCCCTTTGTTTGAATGCCCATATTATTAAGGTCATTTGTTAATTTTTGAAAGGTTTGAAGCCATTTTTCTTCTTTTTCTGCAAGAGATTTTAAATCCTGTTCTCCTGCAAAATTTTTAGGATTTCCAATTTTTTTTGTTGCCTTGATTATTGAAGTCTGTGATGTGATAAAATTTTTTAGTTGTTTGTTTATTTTTTTCATTTTTGTTTGAAGCTGTTTAATTTTTTCGTATTGATTTTTTGCGGCTTCTTTTTTTAATTGTTCCGGAAACATTGATGGCGGATAGACAAAAAAAACAGTAGACCTGCCCATTTCTGATTCGGCAGGGTTATTGTTTGTGCATTCTGCATAGTATGCTAATTTTGTAGAAAGATTTGAAGGGATTTTTAAAAATGTGGATATTATATCTTCTTTTACATTTTTTAAATTTTTCTGAAAAAATACAGGGTCATTTGAAGAAATTTCACCAGGACCGATATGATATTTTAGACTGAGTATGCCCAGGCCTGAATTATCTGAAGATACTATTTTAAGAGGGATACTTATGTTTAAAGTATTTACAGCAATATCTTTCCCTGGTTTTATAATCTGCACATAGGGGGCTTGTTCAAGATTGGAGGTTAATAATTTTTTTTGAATGGGGGTTATAGAAGATATATGTGAAAATGGCATAAATAATGATGAAGATATTGTCCTGAAATTTTTATGGAATAAGATAATATACATACACAGAAAGAGAACTCCGAGAAGTGCAATTTTTCTGTATAAGAATAATTTTTTTCTGTTTATGCTTTTTGAAATATTTGTACCTTTTAGTAATAGTATTGCATCTTCTGCTATTTTTTTTATTAAAATCTTTGAATAAGAATTAGGTTGCGTTGATAGTTGCCATGAATTTATAAGATGATTATTGAACTTAAAGGTTTTTTGTTCAATAAGAAGAGATAATTTTTCATAAGACATTCTATGCCATAATACAAAATCAAAAATAGATTTTAGGAAAATAAAAGCAATAATAAATATAAAGAGGCTCTTTATTGTTCTTTCCCAGGCGATATTTATAAAGAAAATATTTTCAGTCAATAAAATAAGAAATAAAAATATTATAAGGCAGGAGATAAATATAAAAAAATTTTCTTTTTCTTTGTTTTTAATTTCAAGTTTCCTGTAATAATCAAGATATAATTTTATCTGATAAAGATTTTCCATTTTATCCTTTTATTACAGCTAAAGGAACCATTTTGGCAATTTTTTTTGATAGTCCTGCATTTTCAACAATCCGGATGACTTCATCTATATCTTTGTATGCTTCCGGGATTTCTTCAATAAGTCCAATCCTTGACCCTGCCTTTGCAATAATATTATGTTCTGCAAGCTCTTTTATAATATTTCTTTGTTTGTTTTCTCTTACTGCCTGGTGCCGGGACATTTTCCTTCCTGCTCCGTGGCATGTTGAGCCCCATGTTTCCTCCATTGCAGTTTGTGTTCCTACAAGAACATAGGAGGATGTTCCCATTGTTCCTGGAATAATAACCGGCTGGCCGGCATTTCTATATTTTTCAGGTATTTCCGGATGTTCTTTTGGAAATGCTCTTGTAGCTCCTTTTCTATGTATAAGAACTTCTGTTTTTTTCCCATCTATATTATGGAATTCCTTTTTTGCTATATTATGAGCTATGTCATAAAGAGTTGTAATTTCCAGTTTTTCCAGTTTTTCTATAGATGTATTTAGCACCTGAGAAAAGGATTCTCTTACTCTATGGCTCATTATTTGTCTGTTTGCCCATGCAAAGTTTGCTCCTGCTGTCATGGCTGAAAAATAATCTTTTCCATCATGGGAATTAATAGGAAGTCCTACAAGCTGCCTATCCGGAAGATTAATATTATATTTTGAGATGGATTTATAAAATTTCATTAGATAATCCTGGCATATTTGATGGCCCAAACCTCTACTTCCTGAATGTATCATTATAGTAATCTGTCCGGCAAAAAGTCCAAAAACACCGGCTGTTTTTTCATCATAGATTTCTTTTATTTCCTGAATTTCAAGAAAGTGATTTCCTGAACCAAGGGTTCCAATCTGATCTGCCGCCCGTTTATATGCATGGTCACCTATTTTATCCGGTTGAGCTCCTTCCATTTTTCCATTTTCTTCAGTATTTTCAAGGTCTGTTTGAAATCCATATCCATTATCAACAGCCCATTTTGCTCCGGATATAACAACTTTTTCCATTTCTTTTTTATTTAAAAAGAGTTTTCCTGAAGAACCTACACCTGCAGGAATATTTGTATAAATGGCAGTAATAATTTTTTCAAGATTTTTTTCTATATCTTTTTTTAAAAAATTTGTTTTAAGAAGCCGGACTCCGCAATTGATATCATAACCTACAAAACCAGGGATTATTAACCCGTTTTCAATATCAAAGGCGCCAACCCCGCCAATTGGAGCACCATAACCCTGATGAACATCCGGCATTGCAAGACTATATTTAATTATACCGGGTAATTTTGCTACATTTATGATTTGAGGAATTACATTTTCATGGATTAAATTGGGCAGCATGTTTTCTGATATATAGATAATACCCGGCACATTCATATTTTCTGATTTCGGAATTAACCACTTGTAATTGTTTATTTTATGAATCTGTGGGGTTGATAATGTCATGGGATTCAATTGCTTTTATATTTTTACCTGCAATATTCCAGCCTTCAGACATAGAATCTATATTTTCTTTAATATGTTCTTTATCTTTTATTACATGTTTTATACCAAAAATAAGACTTTTTTTGTCTATGCCCAGACTATTGTTGATATTATTGATTATTTTACCAATAGCACCAAGCATTACCATATTTGCAGTTTTTATGCTGCTTTTTTTTTCTGCAATTTCTGTAGCAGGTATGCCCAAATTTAAAAATTTTTTTGCTGAAAAATTTGTAAAAATAGAACTATTCCATAAACAAAGGGCTGAAGAATTGAGTTTGGAATAAAGTAATTGAAAAGAATATGTATCCATAAAAACACCAAAATCAGCATTTGAAATAACAGGAGAACTGAGTTTGGAAGTGGAGAGAATTATCATACAGAATACATAGCCTCCTCTCATTTCTGCTCCATAGGTGGGTAGAAATGACACATTAAGATTTTTATAGATTCCAGCATATGCTAAAGATTTTCCCAGGGTAATAATTCCCTGTCCTCCTGAACCACCGGCAATAATTTTCCACACATAATTTTTTTTCATGATTTTGGAAAAACTATGTCCACCATGCTTTTGGTTTGGATTCTTTGAAAAGAATATCCTTTAATAATTCAACAGCTTTTTTTAGACCTTCATTTGTACTCATAAGACTGTCTTCATGTTCAATGCTTAAGGTGCCATCATAACCGATAAGTCTTAGATTGCTTATAAAATCCTTCCAGAAATCAGGTCCATGTCCATATCCAATGGTTCTAAATACCCATGAACGATTAATTTCATCAAGATAGGTTTTGGTATCAAGCACACCATTGACGGATGTGTTGTATATATCAATCTTTGTGTCTTTTGCATGCACATGAAATATAGCTTTCCCCAATTTTCTTACAGATGCCATTGGGTCTATTCCCTGCCAGAATAAATGACTTGGGTCAAAATTTGCTCCTATTTCTTCTCCTACGGCGTTTCTTAATTTAAGAAGTGTTTCTGTATTATAAACAATAAAACCCGGGTGCATTTCAAGGGCTATTTGTTGAACATTATGTTTTTTGGCAAAGGATACCTCATCTTTCCAGTAAGGAATAGCTACTTCTTCCCATTGCCATTGGACTATCTTTGAAAAATCTTCCGGCCAGGGGCATGTAACCCAGTTGGGATGTTTTGCATCTTTGCTATCTCCTGGACAACCTGAAAAAGTTATTACTGTTTTAACACCCAGTTTTTCTGCAAGAAGTATTGTTTTTCTTTGTACATCTTTATGGGCCTCTGCAATAGTTTTATCCGGATGTAATGGATTACCATGGCAGGATAATGCAGAAATTTCAAAACCTTTTTTCCCCAGGGTTTTTTTAAATGTTTCAAGGCTGTTTTTATCATTAAGAAGAATTTCCGGATTACAGTGCGCGTTTCCAGGGTAATTGCCTGTTCCTATTTCCACTATTTCTATTCCAAAGGATTTTGCTAAATCTAAAGCCTGCTCAAAAGTCTTATCTCCAAAAAGCACTAAAAATAATCCTAATTTCATATTTGCCTCCTTGTTAAATTTAGTAGAACCAGGTAAATTAAAACCATTATAAGTTTATATTTTTCAAATGAATTTGTCAATTTAGCGCATTGCAAGATTTCTGAAAAAATCCTTGTTAAAATAAAAATTATATAGGAATGCTGGTCCATAATGTATATGGAGTTAGTGGAAAGGATAGAAAACCATTAGGGTTGATAGACCAACAAATAATTGTAAGAAATAAAAGAATAAAAAAAGAAGAAACTAAAAAAGAGAAATTATCAAGAAAAAGAGAAAGTGAAAAATGGGAAAAAGGATTAATAGCCAGTAGCGAATTATTAAAGGGTCATAAAAAAGTTATTCAGGTGGGAGATAGAGAAGCAGATATATACCTTTTTATAAAGAGGGTATTGGAAAAAGAACAAAGTTTTGTTATACGTTGCGGAGAAAAAGGTCGTTCTACAGAAAATGGACATATTTACGATGAGATAAAAAAGGCTAATATTATTGGTAATACAGAAATAAAAATTCGGAGAAATGGAAATAGAAAAAAAAGGACAGCAAATATTGAAATAAAATCTTGCAAAACCAATATAATGGCACCTAAAATTATCAATAAAAAATGTGAAAGTTTAGCAATAAATATAGTTATTGTGGAAGAAATAAATCCTCCTATAAATACTGATCGATTATACTGGATTCTTTTAACTGGGGAACCTGTAGATACATTTGAAGATTGCATGAAAGTGGTTAAATATTATCAATTCCGATGGTTGATAGAAGAATTCCATAAAGGACTAAAAACCGGCTGTAAAATAGAAGACAGGCAATTACAAAGTAGGGAAAAATTAGAAAAACTATTAGGGGTTTTTTCTATAACAGTGTATCAATTATTATTATTAAGGTATTTATCAAAAAATCCTTCTTCGGTTGAAATTATATTATCTCCTCTTCAGATGTTTGTTCTACAAAAACAATTCCCAAAAGAAAGTTGGGATGTAAGATCTAAAAATATATTATTACTTATAGCAAAATTGGACGGATTTATCGGAAGAAAATCCGATGGATCGCCTGGATGGATAACGCGCTGATGAG
>JAMCZX010000027.1 GCA_023485205.1 Candidatus Omnitrophota bacterium
AAATTTGGTGTTCTTGGAATAGGTGTGGCAGAAAGTGTGAGAACCTCTATATCCTTAAATCTTTTTTTTATTTTATCTTTATCAAGAACACCAAATTTTTGTTCCTCATCAATTATAAAAAGCCCTAAATTTTTAAATTCCACATCATTTTGAATTATTCTATGTGTTCCAATAATAATATCAATACTACCTGTTTTTAATTTATTTATTATTTCCTTTTGTTTTTTGACAGAATATAGTCTGGAAAGCATTTCTATTTCAATAGGTAATATCTGCATTCTTTCTCTAAATGTTTGAAGATGCTGCTGGGCAAGAATTGTTGTAGGACATAATAAAGCCACCTGTCTGTTTCCCCTGACTACTTTCAGCGCAGCTCTTATAGCCACTTCAGTTTTTCCATAACCGGAATCCCCACATAATAGTCTATCCATTATTTTTTCACTTTCAAGGTCTTTTTTTATTTCCTGTATTGCCCTTAATTGGTCTACTGTTTCCTGATATGGAAATTCCTCTTCAATTTTAATCTGTATTTCATCATCCAATGGATATTTAAAACCTCTAATCTTTTTTCTTTCTGTATATAGGTTATAAAGCTCAGTTGCAAAATTAAAGATTTCTTTTTTTACTTTTTCTCTTGTTTTAATCCAAGAAGAACTTTTTAATTTACTCAATTGGGGTTTGATTTCTGAAGAACCAATATATTTATGTATAAAATCTATCTGACTCAAGGGAAGATAAAGTTTATCTGTATCCCTGTATTCCAATACAATCATTTCTTCTTTATGCCCCGGAAGTTTTTCAATTCCAAGAAATTTTCCTATCCCCTCCTGATAATGAACTATATAATCACCTTTTTTAAGTTCATCATGACTGGCGATAGGCAGACTTTCAAAAAAATAATATGGCTTTCTCTGTTTTTTTGTCCCTAAAATATGCACTCCATTTAAAAGAGTAATATTGGCAGATGAAAAAGTAAAAGGACTGCTGATATAGCCGGAAGAAAAAGATATGTTTTGAATATCTATTTTATGTGATTGCAGAATCTTTTTTATATTTTCAATGTGTATATTGTTTTCTTCAAATATAAATATATTTTCCCTATCTATGGTATTCCATATAAATTTGTCATTAAAAAATCCAAATCTCACGGAATTTGCAACAGAAAAAATAAAAATATTATCAGAAATATCACCTGGAATATTCTTATAAAAGCAAGATGCAGAAAGAGAAAAAATATAAGAAATATCAATAAAAATATCTTTAAATTTAGGATGCGCAGTATTAATTATTTTTTCCCATGTGTTATAAAAATTATCAGGGTTAAAAAAGAAAATTAATTGTGGGCATAAAATATCTATTAAGGTTGATGTTCTTTCACCTGGGATAAAATCCTCGCTTAAGGGCATAAGATTAAATTTTTTTATCTGTTCTGTAGAATGCTGGGAAAAAGCATCAAAATGTCTTATAGAGGATACTTTGAAGCCAATAAATTCTATCCTTATGGGTTTATCCTGATATGGATAAAAATCTATTATACTGCCTCTCCGGGCAAATTCTCCAGGTCCTTCTACCAAATCTGTTTCCTGATAACCAAAAGATAAAAGAGCTTTTATAAAATCATCCCGTTTTAATTCCATTCCTGTCTCTATCTGAAAATTAGACTGTAAAAATTTTTCTCTTGATGGCAGGTAAATAGACATTGCAGATAAGTTTGTAACAATAATATTATTATCTGTTAATAATGCAGATAAAATATTTTGTATTCTTAAAATTTCTTTGTCTTGTATCCTGTTTTGTGGAGGAAGATGTGTTTCTATTTCCGGGATATATAATAAGTTTTGTGAAAAAGTTTCAAGATTGAAAAATATCAAATCAGAATCCTGGGGGGTAGGACATATAACAATAATATTACCTGGAATCTTTTTTGAAAAAGAGGAAAGTAATACAGAATCAAA
The DNA here is from genome assembly GCA_023485205.1 of Candidatus Omnitrophota bacterium. The sequence goes on from JAMCZX010000027.1 coordinate 1,956, forward strand.
AGTTTCACTTTCAGATATAATAGAACATTTTCTGTTTTCCAATAAAGACTGAAAAAGAGATTTATATTCCTGTGTTGTTTCTACTGCATTTAAAATTTCATTATTTTTCAAGTTCAACTGATAAAATAATTGCCTCTGCCACCTCTTTCATTGATTTTCTTTTATCCATTGCCTGTTTTTGAATAAATCTATAAGATGCCTCTTCTGACAAATTTTTTGTTTTCATTAAAATACCCTTTGCTTTTTCTACAATTTTTCTTGTTTCCAGAGCCTCTTCTATAGCAATTTTTTCTTCCATTAATTTTGTATTTTCAATAGCAATAGCTGCCTGTGCCGCAACAGTTAAAAGATGGTCTATCTCTTCTTCTGTAAAATTATGGGGATAATCTGTGTAGCTATTAATGACTCCTATGGATTTACCTTTTAATATCATTGGAACAGCCAAAAGTGAAACAAGACCTTCTTTTTTAGCTATTTCAGGATATTGGTAAAGAGATTCTTTGGTAACATCTAAAACAATAATTGGTCTTTTTTCCAACAATGCCTTTCCACTGATGCTTGCGTTAATTTTTAGATTTGCCTTATTAAGATATTCAGGAGAAAGACTTTGACTTGCTTTTATCTCTAATTCATTTACCTTTGCATTAAGAAGCATTATAGAACATATCTTGGAACCTGTTGCTTCTGCAGTAAGAGAAACAATAAGATTTAAAATTTCCTGCAGATATTTTCCTGAAATAATAGTCTTGCTTATCTGTCCAATGTTTTCAAGTTTATGCGCTTTTTTTTCAAGTTCTTCCATGTTTTGATATTTTTCAAATATTTTACCAGCAATATTACCAGCCACTTCCATAAACTCTATATCTTTTTTTAACCATTGATGAACCCTGCGTTTTTTCACAGAAAGAACACCAATCACTTCATTATCTTTTTTAATTGGGGCGCCAATATAAGATTCATAGGTGTCTTCGTTTAATTTATCTATAGGTTTAAATCTTTCATCATTATAACAATTTTTTTCAATAGCCAGGATTTTTTTATTTGTGGCTATCCACCCTGTAAGACCTTCACTTGAAGAAAAACTTAATTTTCCTATAAGATCAGGATAGGGATTCTTTGAAGCAAAAAGATTAAGAATATTTTTTTCTCTATCCAATAAATAAATATAACCACCTTCTGCTTTCATTATTGATGATATAATAGATATAAAAGAATGAGCAAAATCCTGTAAATTTTTACTTTCTATATATGCTAAAAATATCTGTTCCCAGAAATTTATTTTTCTTTTTTTTTCTTCCATAGATTGTATTTTAACATATTTTAACGGTATAATATAAATATATTAATAAAAAGCCCGGAGGGAAATATGCCATTTTCAGATAAAATAGCAGAAAATGTTATAGAACTCATAGGACAAACTCCTATGATAAGAATTAATAAAATAGCAGAATCAAATTCCGCAGAAATTCTTGCCAAGATTGAAAAGTTTAATCCCGGTGGAAGTGTAAAAGACAGAATCTGTCTTTCAATGATAGAAGATGCAGAAAAACAGGGGAAACTAAAAAAAGGTGGAACAATTATTGAACCAACAAGTGGAAATACAGGCATTGGACTTGCCATGATTTCTGCTGTAAAAGGGTACAAATGTGTTCTTACAATGCCGGAAACAATGAGTGAAGAAAGAAGGTACCACCTTAAAGCATTTGGTGCAGAAATTGTTCTTACACCTGGCAAAGATGGAATGAAAGGAGCAATAAAAAAAGCTGAAGAACTTTGTAAGGAAATTCCAAATAGTTTTATGCCCCAACAATTTTTAAATCCTTCTAATCCTGAAATACATAGAAAAACAACTGCAAAAGAAATTATGGAATCTACAAAAGGACAATTGGATGCTTTTGTAGCAGGAATTGGAACCGGAGGAACTATTACAGGAGTAGGTGAGGTTTTAAAAAAACATAATCCAAGAATAAAAATTATTGCTGTAGAACCGTGCGCAAGTGCTGTAATATCAGGAAAACAACCAGGCCCACATAAAATACAGGGAATTGGTGCAGGGTTTATTCCTGAAATACTTAACAAAGATATTATAGATGAAATTATATGCGTGGATGATGTGGATGCTTTTAAAACATCTCAGGACCTTGCCAAAAATGAAGGATTACTTGTTGGAATATCAAGTGGAGCAGCAATGTGGGCATCTTTAAAGGTGGCAAAAAATCTTGGGAAAGGGAAAAGAGTTGTTACAATTTTTCCGGATACAGGGGAAAGATATTTTTCCATGTATAAATACTTTGAAATATAAAAAATTATTAATCTGGGGGAATAGGACTTGAACCTATACACTCAGATCCAGAGTCTGATGTCCTGCCGTTAGACGATCCCCCAAAGTTTGTGTTTTTATGTTTTACTTCTTAGTTTCACTTTATAATCTTTACCTACCTTTGTAAGAATAACATGTCCTTCTCTTGCAAGCCATCCAATACTCATAAAAACTACATCTTTGGGTTTATTAATTTCTTTTACAATCTTTGCCAAATATACTTCGCCATGTTTATCCAGATAATGCCATATATCTCCTGCTGTAAAACCTATTTCAGTAATCATAATTCCCCCTTTTTAATATTATTTACCAATCTGATTTTTTTATTAAAACTTTTACATCTTGGACATTGGGTAATTTCCTGTCCGCTACTATTGATATAAGTAAATAAACATAAAGGGCATTCCCAAAGATAAGACTCTTCTTTTATAAATTTTTTTTCCTTTTTTCTCTTAATTTCAATCAGCGACCATAATGCTAAGATAGATATACTTATAAAAAAATATATTGCGACTGCGATATGATATCCAATTTTTATCATTTTAAAAATTAAGTAAAGATATACCTTCTGGTTTACCGTTTATATATGAAACATATTTATAATCTCTCACAGGTTTTACATAATTGGCCGCAATAACAGAAGGTTTTTTATTATATAAATCTTTTACATTCCCAGGGATAATATTTAAAATTTCTGATTTTATCTTTTTGTCAACAACAGGAGAAAAAAGGAAAA
>JAMCZX010000016.1 GCA_023485205.1 Candidatus Omnitrophota bacterium
TTAGAAGAAAATATTTTTACAGAATTAAACTCTAATCCTGATGAATATATTTTAGAAACAGTTTTCCTTCAAATACCTTATTATAGATTGGAAGATTTTCATATAAGACCTATAATGCCTATAACCCAGATTGCACAAAAATATTCCATAAATTCTTACTTGTATTTTAATAGAACAAAATATGATTTAAAAAGTCCTCTTGAAATGGCAATTGCTATACCTGATATAAGAGAAACTTTAAGTAAGGAGAATGTTGATATTATAATTCAAGGGCCCAAAAAATCTGTAAAAGAAATTGTGGAATTTTTAAAAAATGCTTGTGGTGCTTTTTATCCACAAGAATCTATTAAAGATAAAGAAATAATTTCTAAATCTTCTGATTAGATTAGTTGGATTTTTTGGATATTAATATGCGCCTGTAGCTCAAGCGGATAGAGCATCTGCCTTCTAAGCAGAGGGTTGCCCGTTCAAGTCGGGCCAGGCGCGGTTTTTTACTTCTTTGAAAGACTTGAATTATTTATTTTTTCATTCTTAATTCCTCAGGAATAACCAGAACAAAAGGTTTTTTGGATATAGGATTTTTTTCTACCACAACAATAGTTTTATAAACTTCTTCTATAATTTGATAATGTAAAACTTCTTCAGGAGAACCAATTTTATATATTGTTCCCTGATGAAACATTGCTATTTTTTCACTATATTCACCGGCAAGATTTAGGTCATGAAGAACCATTATTACAGTCAGATGAAATTCTTTGTTTAATCGTTTGATCAGGTCTAAAATTTTTATCTGATGGGTTATATCCAGATGACTTGTTGGTTCATCAAGCAAAAGCAGTTTTGGTTCCTGTGCTAATGCTTTTGCAATAAAAACAAGCTGTTTTTCTCCGCCGCTCATTTCTTCCATAGAGTGGTCTTTTAGTTTTAGAGTATCGGTTAGTTCCATACATTTTTGGGCGATATTAATATCTTTTTCTGACTCAATAAATTGAAATTTTTTATAATAGGGAACTCTGCCAAGAAGAACAAATTCCTCTACATCCATGTTAATGGATTCTATTTGTTGTGAAACAACAGCTATTTTTTGGACCATGGCTTTATATGACATTCCCCATATATCTTTTTTTTCAAATAATATTTTTCCATTATAGGGTTTAATAAGTTTTGTAATTGCACGGATTAATGTTGTTTTTCCTGAACCATTTGGGCCAACAATACTTATCATTTCCCCTGTGTTAATAATAAAATCTATGTTTTTTAAAATAATTTTGTTTCCATATCCGCAGGTTAAATTATTTATTTCAAGTAAATTTTTTTCCATGATGGATTTTGTGAAATTTTTCAATCCTCCTAAGAGATTTTTTTTGAAAGAAAATAGACAAAAAGACTTCCTCCTACAATACCTGTAATAACTCCGACCGGTAGTTCCATTGGAGCAATAATAGTTCGTGCGATTGTATCACATATTATTAAAAATCCTGCACCTGCTAAAAAAGAGGAAACAAGAAGAATTCTATGGTCAGTTCCTACAACCCTTCTCATAAAATGTGGTACAGCCAGACCTACAAAACCAATAATTCCTGAAACAGAAACAGCCACGCCTGTCAATAAAGAGGAAAGTACAAATAATATCTTTTTAGTCTTTTCTGTATCTATACCAAGATGATGAGCTTCTTCTTCCCCTAAAGAAAAGGCATTTAGATTAATAGAGAAAAAGTATGAAATAAATAATCCCAAGATTGATACAAAAAGCATAGTTTTTATAAGAATCCAATGGGGTTGTTCTAAAGAACCCATGGTCCAAAAAATAATACCCTGAAGATTTGCAGCATTGGATACTGCCATAATAAGCATAATTAAAGAAGAGGAAATAAAACTTATCATAACCCCTGTAAGCAAAAGTCCCTGGATTTTTAATATGCCTTTTTTTACGCTTAAAGAATACACAAGAAGAATAACAAGTATAGAACCTAAAAAGCCACATATAGGTAGAGCAAAAGAACCTATTAAGGAGGTTAATTTAAAAACAATTCCTAAACAGACACCAAGGGCTCCTCCCCCTGAAATTCCAAGTGTATATGGTTCAACAAGAGGATTTTTAAACATTCCCTGTAGAATTACTCCGGCAAGAGATAAACTTCCTCCAACAGCAAAACCAAGTATTATACGCGGAAGTCTAAGGTCAAAAATAATATCATAATTGACAGAGTTTTTTCCGGTTTTAAACGCTTCCATGATATTTCTAAATGATATAGATGTAGGTCCTATTGAAAGACAGATTATCCCAGTGAGTAAAACTATTAAAAATAATGCTGCAGTATAAAGAATCCATTTTATTGGTTTTTTATTTTCCATCTTTATGATTTAAGAATTTTATAAAGATAATCCATATCTATATTTTCTCTTAAAATTTTTTCAAGTTTATCAAATTCATTGTTAAGATTGAAAAAACTTACATTTTTTACAGGTGAAAGATTTTTATTTTTTCTTACCATGTTTAAAAAATCTTTTCTAAATTCATTTGAATCAAAAATCCCATGTATATATGTCCCGTAAATGTTCTTTAATATTGCTCCATCAATATGTTTGTTTTTTCTTCCATTTTTTTCAAAAATATCTGAAAAATGTTTTAGATTTTGATGATATATGGTTTTTCCATGGTGTATTTCATAGCCAACTATATTACTGCCTGAAAAACTTTTAGCTTGGACCTGAAAAAGAGATTTTGTTTTTTCTAAATTTGTTTCCAGAGGCAAAAGAGACAGACATTGAATTTCTTTTTCTTTTGATTCAATAAAATACTTATCATATATTTTTTTTCCAAGCATTTGAAATCCTCCGCATATTCCAATAATAATAGTTCCTTTTGTTTTATAAAGAGAATATATTTTATCTGCGATTCCGGATTCTTTAATAAATTTAAAGTCTGATATGGTATTTTTAGTTCCTGGCAGTATAAGAATATCTGGTTTATTAATATCCTGGGATGTTTTTACATATCTTACATTAACATCTTTTTCAGAAAAAAGAGGGTCAAAATCTGTGAAGTTGGATATGTGAGGAAGTAAAACTATCTCTATATTAATTGTTTTATTGGTATTTTGGTATTTATTCTGTTCTTTATAATTTTCAAAATAAACAGAATCCTCTTCAGGAATTTTTATATCTTTGAAGTAAGGAACTATACCTAATACTTTTATTCCTGTTTTTTTTTCCAAGAAGTCAATTCCACTCTGGAGAAGTTTTTTGTCTCCTCTAAATTTATTTATGATAATTCCTTTTACTCTTTGTTTTTCCTTTTTTGTTAAAAGAGATAATGTCCCGATAATCCATGCAAAGACGCCTCCTTTATCAATATCTCCAACAAGGATTACAGGAGCATCTGCATATTCCGCCATTTTCATATTAACAATATCTCCGGCTTTAAGATTTATTTCAGATGGGCTACCTGCACCCTCAATAACAATTAGCTCATATTGTTCTTTTAGTCTGTCAAAGGATTTTTTCACTTGTTTTCTGAGTGTTTTTTTAAGTTTTTCATAATCCACTGCAGTAATGTTTCCTATAGGTTTTCCAAGAAGTATTACCTGAGAGCCTGTATCACTATTGGGTTTAAGAAGTATCGGGTTCATATCTACATGTGGTTTTAAGCTACAGGCAAAAGCCTGGTTTGCCTGAGATCGGCCTATTTCCCCGCCGTTTTCTGTCACAAAAGAATTAAGAGCCATATTTTGTGCTTTAAATGGGCATACATGATAGCCGTCTTTTAAAAATATTCTGCATAATCCTGCAGTTATTATACTTTTGCCTACACCTGAGCCTGTTCCGCAAATCTGAATTGCGTTTTTCATTTTTATGTTTTTTCTTTTTTCCCCGGAGGAAATTCTTTTTCTATTATAGACCTGTTTTCTCTTATAATAGAGTGTATTTTATCCACTACTTTTTTTTGATGTATCCAGGAACAATCCTCACATGACTATATTGGTTGACCATTTTTAGAATAAATAAATTTTCCACCTTTTCTTTTATCCAGACAGGGATAAAATGGACAATAGCAGAATGTACAATCTTCTAAATCCTTATGACATGGAAAATATTTGCAGGCTTTATTAGCTCTACTAACCACTTTTAGTCTCCTGTTTTTTTAAAATATCTAAATTTTTCCTATAAATATTTAGTATATCATCTAATGTAGCGAGTCCTAAAAATATATTATTTTCTACAACGGATACCCAGGTTGTTTTATTTTCAGTCATAATATTCCATGCCTGCTCAAGGCTTGTAGTATAATTAACTGATATATTTACTTCTTTTATAAAGTGAGATATTCTTACATCATCTTCTACATCAATCAGGTCATAAAGATATATTATTCCTTGAAGTTGATTATTTAAAACAACAGGCAAAGAAGAAAATGAATTATAAGCCATAACTTCTTTAACATAATAAACCTGTTCAGAGGGATTGATTTGAATATTTCTGAACTTTTTTATATTTCCTATTTTTAAACTTGCTAAAAGAGGGATATTGAATTCTCCAAAATTAGCAGGGGAATCTTTTTGAGTAAGAACCTGAGAATTATATATGGTTGTTGTTCCTGATATTAAATAAGATATTGAAACAGCTATCATTGCCGCAGGTAAAAGTTGTAGACTTCCTGTCATCTCAACTACCATTAAAATAACTGCAATAGGAACTTTTCCTGCTGCGCCAAAAAATGAAAGCATTCCAACAATGGTAAAGGCTCCAATTGCATTTAATGGTACAAGGTGGGGAACCAAAAAATGGAATATAAATCCAATTCCTGCGCCTAAAAATCCACCTATAAACATTCCAGGAGCGAATAATCCGCCTCCACCTCCAGAACCTACTGTAAGTGCAGTAGCAAATATTTTAATAAAAGCAATTATTATTAAAACAGCAAAAATTGGTAGTCCGAACATTATAAGATGGTTGAATTTTCCATTTATTAAAAATTGTACCCATCCATAGCCTACTCCCATAATCTCAGGGAAAAAAAAGGCTAATATTCCTGAAGAAAATCCGCCAATTGCAGGTTTAAGTCTATTGTCAATTTTCAATTGCTGGAATTTGGTTTTTGTCCAGTAAAAAATTTTTGGATAAAGTATGGCAATATAACCTAAGGCTATACCCAGAGTTGCATATAAAGGCAGTCTTAATGGATTAAAAGCTACAAGATAATAACCAAATATTGGGGTAAAACCTACAAAACTGCCAAAAATAGAATATCCTATTGCTGATGCTACAATAGCAGGATAAATTACATCGGTTTGTAAATCTCTTTTATATAATATTTCAGCAGCTAATAATGCTCCACCAATAGGAGCTTTGAATATTGTTCCAATACCTGCACCAATTCCAATAGCAACCATTTTTCTTCTATCTGCATCATTTAAATTAAGAAGATTAGAAATAAAAGAATTAATTCCTGCGGATATTAGTGCTGAAGGACCTTCTCTGCCTGCACTTCCTCCTGAACCTATGGTAATAGATGATGCTATTGTTTTTATAAGAGTGATATTCGGCCTGATTTTTCCATTTTTTCTATGATATGCATCTATAGCTATATCATCTGCAGTTTCATGTCCCTGGTCTCCGGGGGCGAACTTATAAACCAGAAGTCCTGTTATTAATCCGCCAAAGCCTACTACAATTGGTATAAGATAAGGCCTTTGAATAGAAAAAAGAAATCTTTTTCCTTCTCCTACAGGAACAGGTGCTTTCATTCCCAGTAAATAAGTCCAGAAAAAAGATTCACACAATCTAATAGAATAAAAGAAAGCCAGAGCTCCTATTCCTGCAATAATACCTGCAATAGCACCAAGAATAAGCCATTTTAAAAAATAGTCTAAGTTTGTAATTTTTTTGCCAAAATAATTAAACAGGTTAAAGAATATTTTTTTCATTTATGTGTTTTTATGTACTTTTTCAATATAATAAAATAGTCCGCCATATACAGTAGGATGAAAACCTGTAAATTTATTATTTATAGCATAAATTACTGAGGGTACAGCTGTAAAAATCAGAGGGACTTTATTACTTACAATTTTTTGCCATTCATAATAAAGAGCCTGTCTTTTTTTTATATGCATTTCTCTGTCTGCTTTTTCAAGAATATCATCAATTTTTATTTCCCAGGGATATGCAGATTGTTTTGATGATGAATTCCAGAAATGTAGTTGTCCATTGGTTAGCCATACATTTTGTCCGCTATATGGGTCTATATCTCCTGTAAGTCCAATAATAATCGCTTCCCAATCTTTTGTTCCATCTAACCGTGTTACCAAAGAATTGAATTCAACTGGGAGAAAATTTACTTTCATCCCGAGTTTTTCAAGACTGTTTATAATAAGGGTTCCTTCTTCTATTCTTTCATTATCATTGCTGTTTGTTAAAAGTGAAAAATGAACCTGATGTCCATGGGAATCATATAAAAGTCCATTTCCCTCATATCTAAATCCACCCTTATAAAGACATTTTTTTGCCTCTGTAAGGCTATAATGATATTTTGTAATATCCGGATTATAAAACTGTGGAACTGATTGGTCTAAGGGTCCATAAAGTGCAGTTCCATAACCTGCATATATATCTTTAATTATATCTTTTCTATTAATTGCATAAGCAATTGCTCTTCTAAACCATTTATTTCTAAACCATTTTATTTTATATTTGTGAATAGGGCTGTTAATATTCTGGTTAAATGCAATAAATTCTGAACTAAGGGATGGTCCTAAATTATAAAATTTTTCACCTTTAAAAGTGGAATTTTTTAAAATCAGATAATTTTCCGGGGTTAAACCGATAATATCTATTTCTCCTCTTTCAAATTTTAAAATAGCCATATTCTCATCAGGAATTATTAAAAACACAATTTTGTTAAGATAAGGAAGTCTGCCGCCATGTTTATTTTTTTTCCAGTAATAAGGATTTCTTTTAAGAATGACCCATTCACCTGGTTTAAATTTATCCAACATAAAGGGTCCTGTGCCAACTACTTGCGAAGGTTTTGAATTAAGTCCCAATGAAAAATTAAATCTATTTTCTTTAACATATTTTAATAAAATATGTTCTGGTAATATTGATTGGGATAGACTCTTAAGAAATGGTGCAAATCTATGCGGCAAAATAAATTCAACAGTATACCTATTGATTTTTTTAACAATTATTTTTTTACCTTCAATAGTAAAAATATCTCTGCTGCTGGTGGGAATATCGGGATTGTATATCAGGTCATTAAAAGTAAAAACAACATCATTTGCTGTAAAGGGTATACCATCATTCCAAAAAACATTTTTTCGCAGATGAAATATCCATATTTTGCCGGAAGAATTATGCTGCCAGCTTTTGGCAAGGTCAGGTTTTATTTGAAAAGTCCTTGGGTCTATGGTGGTTAATCCTTCAAATATAAAACCTGTGATGAGTGTTGTGCTTGTTTCTTCTGCAATAATAGGATTAAAAGATTTTGGGGATGATGAAGTAGAGGCAATAAGGGTTCCTCCATATTTGCTATTACTATATGAAGTGGTTTTTATAATAGATGGAGTTTTTAAACTAAAATGTAATAATAAAATAATTAAAAGCAGTAATAAAAAAATAAAAAAAAATTTATATTTCCCCATTTGAAAAATATTATTTTTTCTTAATAGGACTAGATGGTATAGATACTGGTGTTTGAACAGGGTATTGTTGTGCTGGGATATTTTTAACAGGGCCAACTTTTTTTAATTCTCTTTCAATGATAGAAGAGGGTTGTTTTAGCCTTGAACCAAAGATTGTAAGAAAAAGACTGCTTATCATAAAAAGTGTTGCAAAAATTACTGTGAGTTTATTTAAAGCCGCAGGAGTTTCTGCTCCAAAAACAGTTTCCATTCCCCCGCCACCAAAGACATTGGATAAAGAGGAACCCTTCCCGCTTTGGACTAATACAATTCCAATAAGAATAATAGAAATTATAATATGAATTATGAGAAATAGTGTATACATTTTATTTATTATACCTTAAAATCTATAATTCTGGCAAAAGAATCTATTTTTAAACTTGCGCCCCCAACCAGTACTCCATCTATATCTGGTTGAGCCATGAGACTATCTATATTATCAGGTTTTACACTTCCCCCATAGAGAATTCTTATATATTCTGAAAAATCTTTTGAATATATTTCAGATAATTTTTTTCTGATAAAACTATGAACTTCCTGTGCCTGTTGAGGAGTTGCGTTTTTACCGGTACCTATGGCCCAAACAGGTTCATATGCAATGACCAATTTATGTGTTTGTATTCCGGATAATCCCTGGATTAATTGTTGTTCTATTATAGAGAAGGTTAAGCCCTTTTCTCTTTCCTCTGATTTTTCTCCAATACAGAATATTGGAGTCATTCCGCAATTGATTACACTCTGTATCTTTAAAGAAATAGTTTTATTATTTTCTCCAAAAATCTGCCTTCTTTCAGAATGTCCGCATATAACATAAGAGACATTGAGCCCTGTTAACATCCATGGAGAAATTTCGCCTGTATAAGGGCCCTCTTTTTCATAAAAAACATTTTGAACTCCAACCCTTATTTGTGAATCTCTTAAAATTTCACTTACTCTTGGAATAGATATAATTGTTGGACAAACAAGAACTTCTCTATCTGTAAAAGATGAAACTTTTTTATCCAGTTCTATGACAAAATTTTCAGCTTCTATAGGAATTTTATACATTTTCCAGTTTCCGGCAATTAATGGCAGTCTTTTCTTATTCATTTTTTCCTTTATTTTATTGATATTATAACTTCAAATTATTTTAATAATATATTTATCCCTGGGAGACCTTTCCCTTCAAGAAATTCCAGTGATGCTCCACCACCTGTGCATATATGTGATATTTTGTCTGCCACACCTGCTTTATTTACAGCTTCTATGGAATCTCCTCCTCCAATAACTGAATAGGCATTACTTTCTGCTATTGCTTTGGCGATAGCGATTGAACCTTTAGCAAAAGGTTCAATTTCTATAATTCCCATTGGTCCGTTCCAGAAAATTGTTTTTGCTCTTTTTATACAGTCTGTGTATTCTTCAATTGCCTGTGGTCCAATGTCCACTCCTATCCAGCCAGGTGGAATGGTTCCTCTTTCTGTGGCAAGATACTTTGCATCTTCAGAAATTTTATCTGCTATAATATGGTCTAATGGTGTGTGGAATTCAAGATGAAGTCTTCTTAATTCTTTATACACCTCTTTTGCTATAGGAAGAGCTTTATCTTCAACTGCAGAATTACCAATTTCCCAATTATTTGATTTTATAAATGTATATGCCATAATACCACCTGTAATAACAGTATCCACTTTGGGAAGAAGATTTTTCACCATGGAAATTTTATCTGCAACTTTTGCCCCGCCAAGTATTAATAAAAAAGGTTTTTCCGGATTTTCAATGATTTTATTTAAAGCCTTTATTTCTTTTTCAATAAGCAGGCCTGCCGCTTTATCTGTAAGAAAATTTGTTATTCCGACTATAGAAGCGTGTGCCCGGTGAGAAGTGCCAAAAGCATCATTTACATAACATTCTCCAAGAGATGCCAATTGTTTTGAAAAATTCTCTTCATTTTTTTCTTCTTCCGGATGGAAACGAAGATTTTCAAGAAGAATAATATCTCCAGGTTTTGAAGAATCTACAATTTTTTTTACTTCCGGACCAACACAGTCAGGGGCAAATTTTATATCTTTTTTTATAATCTCAGATAATCTTTTTGCTATGGGTTTTAAACTCATGGAGGGTACTATTATCCCTTTTGGTTTTCCAAGATGAGAGGCAAGAATAAGTATAGAATTTTGGTTTAAAAGATAGTTTATTGTATCTATAGCGGCTTTTATTCTTGTATCATCAAGGATATTCTGATTTTTATCCATTGGGACATTAAAATCCACTCTTAGAAAAATTTTTTTCCCTTTATAATCTTTATCTTTAATAGTTATTAAATCCATAATATCCTCCGATGTTAAATACCTTTTTCCATTATAAACTTCAAAAGATCTGGAACTCTGTTGCTGGATGCCCATTCATTATCATACCATCCAAATATTTTTACAAAATTTTCATCTATAACATATGTCAGTAATGAATCAAATATACAGGAATGAGGATTTTTTAAAAAGTCTTTTGAAACCAGAGGAATATCACAATATTCCAGTATTCCTTTTAATTCTTTTTCTGATGCTTTTTTAAATGTTTCATTGATGGTATTCTTATCAGCCCTTTTTTCTATTTCTACCACAAGGTCTACAATAGAAACTGTAGAAGTAGGGACCCTAATGGATAGTCCATCCATCCTTCCATTTAATTGTGGAAGGACTTTTCCAATGGCTTTTGCAGCACCAGTTGTTGTTGGTATACTTGATATTGCGGCTGCTCTTGCCCTTCTCAGATCTTTATGCGGAAGGTCTAAAATATGCTGGTCATTGGTATAGGAATGGATTGTTGTCATTAATCCTTTTATAATCTTAAAATTATCATCCATAACTTTTGCCATTGGAGCAAGACAGTTTGTTGTACATGAAGCATTTGAAATTATATTATGTCTGACAGGGTCATATATAGACTGGTTAACCCCTAATATAATTGTTGCGTCTTCATTTGTTGTAGGTGCGGTTATCAAAACCTTTTTTGCTCCTGCAGTAATATGTGCTTTTGCCTTATTTCCATCAGTAAAAACTCCCGTGGATTCAACTACAACATCCACGCCTAATTCTTTCCATGGAATATTTTCAGGATTTCTTTCGGAAAATACAACGAGACACTTTCCATCAATGGTAATATCTTTTCCTCCTGTGCTGACATCACCTGGATAGATGCCATAGTTTGAATCATATTTAAACAGATGGGCATTGGTTTTGGTATCAGTAATATCATTTACTGCAACAAACTCAATATTTTTAAAATTTTTTTCCAGCGCAGACCTTAAAACAAGTCTTCCGATTCTCCCAAATCCGTTAATTGCAACTCTCATTTTTCCTCCTCTTTTTTAAATCTAAAAGTGAATAATAATTTACTGATATTTATGATTTTTATATCTTTTAATGAAGATATAGAATTTATTTAATTGAATAATATTTTATCATCTATATTATTTATGTCAATTTCACTTTTTGAGGTATCAAGTAAAAAGTTCTGCCACCCAGCTTTTTTTTAATTCAATGGCTTTGGATGTACATACTTCATAACAACACAAACAATTTATACACTTTTTTCTGTCAATTTTTAAGTCTTTTGAGATGGTTTTTTGAGGACAGATTCTATAACATTGAAAACATTTTTGACACTTATTTGGAAGTATTACAGGTGTAATCTTAAAATTTTTTCCTAAAAGAGTAAAAACAGGGGATATCCACTTGTATGCTGCCATTTTAAAAAGAAATGAAGAAGAGGATTTTTTAAAATTTTTTATAATTTCTATATTATCCCCAACAATTTTAAAATCTGGGATTCCATATTTTTTATTATAAATTCTTAAAAATGGAACCTCTTTGATTTTTAATCCTGCTATTTTGGCACATAAAGTATCTACTGCTACTGCATTTGTTCCTCCTATAATATAGCCATAGTGTCTTTTTTCCCCATTGGCAGGGCCGTCTCCTTCCATAATTTCAACTGCATCCACAAGATTAAAAAATATATTTTTTTCTATTGTTTTATAATATTCCACAATAAATGTATTAAATTTTTCTGTATCAGGAAATCTGGAATGTAAAATACTTTTTGAATATCCGGGAATAAATCCATAGGTGTTTTTCATCGCAATAGAATCCCTGTTAGATTATGTGTTTTAAATTTTGGAATATTTATAACAGGATGGTTTAAAAAGCTGTTTGAAACAGGAAAGGCCACTTCTTTATTTTGTACATTTATTGTAAATATTTTACTTTCTTCTTCTGTTTGTATAAGATTGATATTATTGTTTTTATCCAATGGAAGATATTCACATTTTTTCCAGTATTCTTCTATAGGCTTTTTTGTTCCTGGGGGACAATCTCCTAGAAATTTTTTCCCGGGTATAATTTTTGCCAGTTCTGAGATTATAGAGGGATGGGTTGTTACTGCCTCAGAAGGATTTCTTGCAGAAAGCATATTGGGTTTTAATATAATTTCCGTAGGAAAATCTTTAATATTTAAAACATCAAAAAGTTTCTTTATAGCGGTTTCTACCGTATTTGGCTCATAATTTTCACATTTTATAATTGCCACTTTCATAAATTGTCCTGTTTGTGGAAAGAAACTTGTTTTATATCAACACATTTTTCACATTCTGATTGAATTACTGTATGTGTTATATTATATTTTTTTTCAAGCATATCATTTATATTTGATATTATTTCATTTACAGATTTTACATTAATGGTATCTATCATAATATGTGAATTTAATGCATATATATCAGAACTTATACTCCATACATGTATATCATGAACATCCTCTACCCCGGGTATTTTCAAAATATCCTGAGATAATTTTTCTAAATTTATATTTTCAGGTGTTGTTTCCATTAATACCATTGTAGAATCTTTTACTAATTTGATTGCGCCAAAAAGAATCATAAGTCCGATTATAGAACTTATTATAGGGTCAAATATATAATCCCTGGTTATTATAATTAAGATAGAAGCAGCAATGACACCTATAGAAGCAAGCATATCGCTTAAAGTATGTAAATATGCTGCTTTAATATTTAGATTTTCATTTTCATACTGGTGCATTTTTGTAACCACATAAAAATTTGCGCAGAATCCTATAATTGCAAAAGGAAACATTTCAAATCCGTTTACTCGCTGGGGATGTATAAATCTATGGTAGGCATTATAAAAAATAAATAATGTAATCAGAATAAGTATGAAACTATTTATAACTGCTGCTAATATTTCTGCCCTGTAATATCCAAAAGAAAATTTTTCATTTGCTTTTTTTTGGGCAATCCAGATAGAAAAATAGGTAAGGGACAAAGCAAAAACATCTACAAAAATATGTCCTGCATCACTTAAAAGTGCAAGACTATGTGTTAATATTCCTCCAAATATTTCAAGAAAAAACACAGATACGGATAATATAATAAAAACTTTAAATTGATTTTGTAAAATATTTCTTGATATCATTTGAGTAAATTTTATTTTTTAATAACAAAAATACCTATTTGTGCCCTAAAATTTGGGGATATTTTTATTAATTTGTTTTTTGAAATAAAAAAGTTCTGTTCTATGGTTATTTTTTTTGTTTTACAGTAATTTACGAAATCATATAAGCTTAAAAAGTGAAGATTTGGAGTATTATACCATTCAAAAGGAAGAGCAGGTGCTATAGGGGCTTTTCCCATGATTGCCAATTGCCATCTTGCCTTGTAATGAGCAAAATTTGGAAAACTGACAATTACATGGCTGCCTACACGCAAAGCATCATGTAAAACTTTATCCGGATTTTTAACTTCCTGTAAGGTTTGATCTAATATAACATAATCAAATGATTTATCATTGTAATCTGAAAGTCCGGAGTCAAGATTTAAATGAAAAACACTTATACCTCTTTCTATACATTTATATATGGATTGTTCCTCTATTTCTATCCCATAACCCTGAACATGTTTATTTGTTATTAGATATTCCAATAATTCTCCATTACCGCAGCCTAAGTCCAGCACAGTGGAGGTGGGTTCTACTATTTTTACAATAATTTTATGAGGAAAAGTAATTTCATCAAATTTAATATTCATTTTTGTTTTATTATATATATATATTATTTTCTCTAACCACACTATTTAAAAAATGTTTTATTAATTCTGATTGTTTTTCAATTTCAACAAGGAATGCATCATGTCCATAACTTGAATCAATTTCACAATATGATGCTGGTATTCCATTTATTTTAAGAAGCTTTACTATTTCTCTGGATTGAGAAGGTGGATAAAGCCAGTCTGATTTAAATGCTATTATTAAAAATTTTGTTTTAATATTCTTGTTTTTTTGTGTAAATTTTTCTTCTGAAAGATCAAAATAATCAAGAGCTTTTGTTATATAAAGATAGCTATTGGCATCAAATCGTTTGGCAAAATTATCTCCTCTATATTCTAGATAATTTTCCACTTCAAAGTCTATTGAAAATTTATCAGAAGGAAATATATTTGTTTTTTCTTTTAATCTACGGGAAAATTTTTCTTCCATGGAAATGGTACTCATATATGTTATGTGTCCTACCATTCTGGCAACAGCCAAACCCTTTTTAGGCCCGGAATGTCCATAATAATTCCCATTTAACCATGCAGGGTCAGACATTATTGCCTGTCTTCCTACCTCATTAAACGCAATCTGTTGGGGGGAATGTTTTAATGTTGTAGCAATAGGAATAGCCGATAAAACTTTTTCAGGATACAAAGCAACCCATTGTAAAGTTTGCATTCCTCCCATAGAGCCTCCAATAACACAGAGAAGTTTATCAATACCTAAATAATCAATTAAAAATTTCTGGGCATTAACCATATCTCCAATAGTAATAATCGGAAAATCCAGGGCATAAGGTTTATTAGTCTTGGGATTTATAGTGGATGGGCCTGTACTTTCTCCACATCCTCCAATGATATTTGAGCAGATAATAAAATATTTATCTGTATCTAATGCTCTTGTTTTTCCTATCATATCTTCCCACCATCCTGGTTTTTTATCATTTTCATAAAATCCAGCAGCATGAGAATCTCCTGAAAGGGCATGGACCACTAAAATGGCATTATTTCTATTTTTATTAAGTTTACCATAAGTTTCATAAGCCAATGTTATGGGTCCTAATTTTTCTCCTGATTCCAAAATTATTTCTTTTGGAGGATGGGCAAAAGTAAAATATTGTTTTTTTACTATTTCTGTGCTTGTTTTATTTTCCATTTTATACCAATTTACTAAACTTTTTCTAATGCCTGTTCTATATCTGAAATAATATCATCTATGTTTTCAAGTCCTATAGAAAGTCTGACAAATTCAGGTGTTACTCCTGTTGTCATTTGTTCTTCTTCTGAAAGTTGTTGATGGGTTGTACTGGCTGGATGTATCGCAAGGGTTTTGGCGTCTCCAATATTGGCAACATGAGAAATTAAATTAAGAGAATCAATAAATTTTTTTCCTGCTTCAAGTCCACCTTTAAGTCCAAAACCTATAATAGCTCCAGCACCTCTGGATAAATATTTTTTGGTTTTTTCTATTTCAGGACTATCTTCAAGTCCGGGATATAAAACCCAGGAGATTTTTGGATGTTTTTTAAGATATTTTGCTACAGCTAAAGCATTTTCTGAGTGTTTTGGCATTCTTAGATGCAATGTTTCAAGGCCTTGTAAAATCAGAAATGCATTAAATGGAGATAAAGCAGGTCCCAGATCTCTTAATAATATAACTCTGGCCTTAATTATATAAGCGATATTTCCAAAGCCTTTTAATGCTTCAACAAAATTAAGTCCATGATAACTGGGGTCAGGTTCTGCAATTAAAGGAAACTTACCATTTGTCCAGTCAAATTTCCCTGAATCCACAATTAAGCCTCCCATTGAAGTTCCATGCCCTCCAAGAAATTTTGTTGCAGAATATACAATTATATCAACACCAAAATCTATAGACCGTAAAAGATAGGGGGAAACAGTATTATCTAAAATGAAAGGAATTCCATTGGTATGGGCAATTTTGGATAATTTTTCTAAATCAGAAACATTTAATTTTGGATTTCCTATAGATTCAGCATATATAGCTTTTGTTTTGCTGGTTATAGCTTTTTGAAATGCTGACAGGTCATCAGAAGGAACAAATTTTACAGTTATGCCAAGCTTTTTGAAAGTATAATGAAATAATGTATATGTTCCTCCATAAAGATTATCTGCAGAAACAATTTCATCTCCGGATTGCGCTATATTTAGAATAGAAAGTGTAATTGCTGATTGCCCGCTTGCAACTGCTAATGCCCCCACTCCGCCTTCAATTGCGTTGATTCTTTTTTCAAGAACATCGGTCGTTGGATTCATGAGCCGGGTATAAATATTACCAAATTCTTTTAAACTGAAAAGGTCAGCTGCATGTTGAGTGTTTTTAAACTGATAAGATGTAGTTTGGTAAATAGGAACTGCCCTTGAACCTGTTGTTGGGTCAGGCTCCTGTCCTCCATGTAATAAAAGAGTTTCTACTTTTAAATTTTTATCAATTTTGCTCATTTTTTCCTCCTATTTTCTGTAAGTTTTATTAAATAAAGCGGGATACGGGATTTGGCGCCCCTCGTTCCCACTACGCTCGGGGTCGGCCACTCGCTGGGATTGTTGCGCCAGCTCACAATCCCTTACTTCGCTCTCTTCAACTCCCTTTTCCCAGTTAGTATTTCTAAAGCGGGATACGGGATTTGAACCCGCAACTTCAACCTTGGGAAGGTTGCACTCTACCGTTGAGTTAATCCCGCACATAATTAAGTTAATAAAGTGGTTATAAATTCTTCATTTTCTAATATTCCATAAAAACCACTTTTACATGATTCTTCATCAAATTTTTCTACTTTATCACTATCTACACCGGGTTTATAAATTACAAAGGGAACTGATTCTGTTGTATGACATCTTTTATATACAGGTGTAGGATGGTCAGGTAAAATGCCAATAGTGGTATTATTCATATCTATATTATTTATAATATTCTTAATTAATCGTTTGTCAAAATCTTCTATACACTTTATTTTAAGTTTTAAATCTCCATCATGTCCTGCTTCATCCGGTGCTTCAACATGAACATATACAAGGTCATATTTTTTCAATGCTTCAATACAAGCTGATGCTTTTCCTTCATAATTTGTTGCCCAATTGCCTGTTGCCCCTTTTACATTTATAATACTAAATCCAATATATATTCCAAGTCCTTTTAAAAGGTCCACAGCTGAAATAATTGCTCCTTTGATGCCAAATTTTTCTTCAAATTTCTCCATTTCCGGTTTTTTTCCTGGAGACCATGGCCAGATTAAATTGGCAGGATATTTACCCTGTTTTTTTCTTTCAAGATTTACAGGATGGTTTTCCAGTATGGGTTTTGATCTAAAAATTAAATTTCTAAGTAGATTGGCTGTTCTTTTCCCTTGAGAATTTTTCCCAACAGGTAGAATTTTATCTATGATTTCATTAGGGTTGTCATGAGGAGGAAAACATTGTACATCTTCAGAAAAAGAATCTTTAAGTACCAATAAATGTCTATAACTTACACCGGAATAAAACTTTATATTTTGAGTTCCAATCTTTTTATCAATATCTTCTATGATAATTTTTGCCTCTTCTGAAGTGATTTGTCCGGCAGAGTGGCTTTTCATTCTATTATTTTCCTGATAAATAATATTGCATCTTAATGCCACATCATTTTTATCAAGCATAACATTCATAGAAGCCGCTTCCAGAACACCTCTTCCATGAAAATATTTCCTTGGATTATAACCAAGTATGGAAAGATTTGCCACTGCAGAACCAGTAGCAAAATTATCAGGAATTGTTTTGAATAAACCGCATCTGCCCAATTTAGTTATCTTATCTATATTGGGTTTATCTGCTATCTGCAAAGGGGTTTTATTCCCTAATTTTTCTATTGGATAATCAGCTGCACCATCAGGAATAAGAATAATATATTTCATTTTAATTTAGGTGAAAATAGATTTTATAAATTCTTTAAATTTTTCATATCTATTTGGAATAATCTCAAATTTTTCTTTTTTTGTATCAAGTTTTTCCATACTTTTTGGAAATTCTGGTTTTATATGTAAAATCTCTTCTATTTTTTCTGAAAATTTTGCAGGGTCAGCTGTTTCAAGACAAATAATAGGTTGTTCTTTAATATTTGATTTTTCTGCTGATGCTACTGCAACTGCTCCATGTGGTTCTATTATTATATTATATTGTTCATAATATTTTTTTATTACATTATCCACCTCTGTATCATTTATGGAAAAAGATATAAAATCTTTTCTCATTTTTTTTATATCCGGATATTTTTTAAAAACCCCTTTTTTTATAACATTACCATATTCATCTCTGACATCCAAAAACCATCCTCCATACAAATCCATCAATCTGGCAAGATTACTTGGGTGTCCAACATTCATAGCATTTGATGAACATTTTTTTGATGGAACCACAGGGGAATATCTGCCTGTTTTTAGAAATCCCGGGAATTCATCATTTTTATTGACGGCAACTATAAATTTATTAACAGGAAGTCCTGTTTTTTTTGCTAAAACTCCTCCCATAAGGTTTCCAAAATTTCCTGAAGGTACAGAAAAATTTATTTTTTTACTGTCAATTCTGCTATATGCATAAAAATAATAAACACTCTGTGGAATGAGTCTGCCAATATTTATAGAATTTGCTGATGTTAAATTTAGATTTTTAAAATTTTGATCATTGAATGCTTTTTTGATAATAGCCTGACAATCATCAAATTTTCCTTTTATAGCAATTGGATGAATATTATAATCAAGTGTTGTCATCTGTTTTCTTTGTTTTTCTGTAACTTCATCTTTTGGGAAAAGAATTACAACATCTATATTTTTCATATGTAAAAATGCATTTGCAATTGCACTTCCTGTATCCCCGGATGTTGCAACCAGGACAATAAGATGTTTATCATTCATACTTGTAAAATATTCCATAAATCTTGCCATAAGCCTGGCAGCAAAATCTTTAAAAGATGCTGTAGGACCTCTATCAAGTCTGATTATGTAAAAATTTTCTGTGATATGTTCAATGGGGATAGTAAAATTATATGCTTCTTTTATCATTGAAAACAATTTATCATCAGGGATAACATCAGGAATAAAGTTTTTAATAACTTCAAAAGCTATTTGTTGGTATGACTTGTTTTTAAAAGAAAGTATTTCTTCTCCGGAGATTTTTTTAATTTTTTCAGGCATATAAAGACCATAATCCGGCGCTTGTCCCTGAAGAAGGGCAACAGAAAAAGGAACAGGTGGACAGGATTTATTGGTGCTATAAAATAAAATTTCTTTTTTCATGGTTTAATTTGGATAATTAATTATTTTATCATATATATTAGGAATACTAATTTTGTGGTCCATGTGGAAATAAAATCCTTTTCCTTGAGAACCTGTTGGTCTTTCAACAATATTTTTTCTGGGTCTGTAGTGTTCTATAAAATCAAAAACAGCTGTTGTAAAATTCTGAATATTATATCCAAGATTTCTTACAATTGAAATGGCTTTTAAAAAGACTTCAGGTCCAATTACAGCACTTCCAAAATTTAAAAAAACACCGTTTTCCAAGTGAGAAACACTTTCACAGTATTTATTAAAATCAATACCTGATGTTCCTCCGATAGAAGCAAAATTACATAATGGATGTTGATGAATTATATCTGTTCCAATGGCAATATGATATGTTGTTGGAATTTTAAGTAAGTATGCCTGATATAGTACACATTTATCTTTATATGGAAATTTTTCTGGATTTTTCTCAATATATCTTGCTAAACTTTCTCCATATCCATAGCCATTTTTATAACCGGTTATTATAGCCTGGTTCATATATCTGCCGGTTTCTTCCCACATCCCAAAGGAACCATCTTTAATACTATTTGTTACATCTTCAGAAGTTGCCCCGCATAAAGCAATTTCAAAGTCATGAATACTTGTTGCTCCATTGCCTGCTAAATGTTGAATGTATCCCATTTTTACCAATTCTATAAGATATAATGAAAGTCCGCATTTAATTACATGGCCTCCTATTGACCATATAATTAATTTTCTATCTTTTTTGGCAGTCATTAACTTCTCTATAAATTGACTAAATTCCTCTGTTTCTGTTTTTTTAAATTTATATTCAAAAGGTGAAAGAAAATTATCAACATTTACAAGATTGTTTCTGTTTTTTAATGAATATGTTTTAATTTTATTGAAGTCAATCATAAAAGATATCCTATAATGTAATTAATCTATATTATATTTTTTTTTTATCTCACAAATAATAAATTTTATTTTTTTTTCATTTAATGCTTGAATTATTATTGGATAGGCAAAATTTTGATTTTTTAATATTCCATCATGTATAGGGATACATACCTTAGGTTTTAATTCTATAGCATAATCAATTGCCTCAGATATTCTCATCCATGGAGCATATACAGGTAAAGCAAGTATTTCAATGGATTTTTTAGGTTTGATTAAAGCATCTCCTGGAAAAAACATTTTATTGTTGATTAAATATCCAATATTTTGTATTACAGGAATAGAGGTATATATAATAGCATGATTTTTGCCAAAACCCTCAATTGGAACTTCTTTTTCTTGAAAAAATTGTTCATTTTCAACAACAATACTTTCAATCTCATTTTTTTTAAGGATTATAGACACGCTTTTATTAGTAATAATTTTTCCTTGAGGATTATTTGATAAAATTGTTTTTATTGAAGAAATATCGCAATGGTCCTGATGTTGATGTGTAATAAGAATTATATCAATATTTTTTATATTATTTTGAGCCATTGAATAATTTCCCGGGTCTGTTAATATTTTTACACCTTTTTCTTCAATTAATATACAACTATGTCCTAATTTTGTTATTTTCATGATAGATGATATCCATTTCCTTATTATTAATGATATCTTTAGTTTATCATAAAAAGATGAATTTTTATAGATTGTAAAAATTATGATACTATATTTTGACAAAAGCTGCTGTGGCTCAGAGGTAGAGCACGTCCTTGGTAAGGACGGGGTCATGGGTTCGATTCCCATCAGCAGCTATAAGCATCTATGAATGGAATCGAAGAGAGCGAAGTAAGGGATTGTGAGCTGGCGCAACAATCCCAGCGAGTGGCCGACCCCGAGTGTAGTGAGAACGAGGGGCGCCGATTCCCATCAGCAGCTATAAGCATCTATGAATGGAATCGAAGAGAGCGGATGTTTATTTTAATTTCCTGAGTTTTCCAATTAGTGCAATATTTTGATCAGGAAACCTCTTTTAGTGAATTTGACAACTACAGATTTGGATAATAAAGTATACTTACTTGCAAAATAAAAAAATGGTATCCATTTAGCTTGATATTGCGAATTACAGATTAATATATTACAAAAAAATGATTAATATTGGTTTAATAGGTTTTGGATTTATAGGAAGAATTCATTATTCCTGTTATAGTAATCTTTCAAAAGTAAAAATTTTTTCAATATGCGATGAAGATATTGAAAGATTAAAAAACCGGAAAGATATACAGGGCAATATAAATATAGAACAAAATATTGCAGATTTTTCAAGTATAAAAAAAACAACAATTCCAGATGAAATTTTTAAAGACCCACAAATACAAATAGTAGATTTATGTATTCCCACATTTTTACATTGTAAATATACAATAAAAGCAGCAGAATCAGGTAAACATGTTTTTTGTGAAAAGCCAATGGCAAGAAATATAAAGGAAGCACAGAAAATGATAGATGCCTGTAAATCTAATGGTACAAAACTTATGATAGGGCATGTATTAAGATTCTGGATGGAATATCTTTTTTTAAAAAATGCAATTCAATCTGTTAGATATGGAAATCTAATTTCTATAGTTTTTACAAGGCTTTCACCTACTCCTAAATGGAGTAAAAATAACTGGTTTTTAAATTCAAAACTTGGAGGAGAAGCAATTCTGGACCTTCATATACATGATGGAATATTAAAAAATCAAAATTTTGCCTATCCAATAATAATTCAAGCATTAAATGAAAAAAAAATAA
>JAMCZX010000010.1 GCA_023485205.1 Candidatus Omnitrophota bacterium
ATTATGCATCTGCTCATAGATTTTCTCTTTATTACCTAATAAAATAGGTTGACCTATTTTTTCCTTTCCAATATAGGCTGCCGCCTCTAAAATTCTTTCATCACTTCCTTCAGGAAACACTATTCTTCTATTTAAAGATTTTGCTTTTTCTATAAAATGTTCTATCAGATTCATAAAGAAATATTCATATTTGCCAATTGTTTTTCAACAAAATTGTAATAGGATAATCTTTTAAGCTCTGAAGCCGCCTCTTTATCCAAAAATACAGTCACCTTAGGATGTAGCTGGATAGCAGAACAGGTTACCATACTTGTAATAGGCCCTTCTAAAGCCTGGGCTACAATCTTTGCTTTTTTTATTCCATTTGCCACCAAAAGTATTTCCTTTGTATCCAGAACTGTACCAACACCCATAGTTATTGCTGATTTGGGAACTTCGTCAATTGAATTAAAAAATCGTGCATTATCCTTAATAGTTTGCTCATCTAAAATCACAAGATGCGTCCTGGAAGCCAAAGAGGTCCCGGGTTCATTAAACCCAATATGTCCATCTCCACCAATACCAATAACCTGTAGGTCTATGCCGTCTTCACTTTTAATCTTCTTTTCATAATCACTGCAAAATTTATCAACATCTTTTGCAAGCCCGTCAGGAACATATGTTTCTTTTTTATTAATATCTATATAATCAAATAAATTTATATTCATAAAGTATCTATAACTCTGGGGATGGTCAGGATTTAATTCATAATATTCATCCAGATTAAATGTTTTCATTTTTTTAAAACTTATTTCCTTTTTTTCACACATTTTTATAAGCTCTTTATACAATCCTATAGGACTGCTGCCTGTTGCCAAGCCTAAAATCAGATTATTTTTATTTAAAATCCTGTTCTTAACAAGCTGGGCTGCTGCCTTACTCATTTCTTCATAATTATCCTTTATTATTACACGCATTTTATCCCCCCTATATTAAAAAAATACTGTTAATAAATTTAATAATTATGATATTATATTATTTTATATTATAATGGATAACTTACAAAAAATCATTTTTAATGAGGTAAAAAAATTACCTTTTGGTTCTACCTTATCATACAAAAATTTAGCAGAAAAACTTAATATAAGAAGAAAAGAAAGGCTTGTTGGAAAAATTCTTTCCCAGAATAAATACCTCATAGCTATTCCGTGTCATAGAATAATTAAAAATAATGGAAAAACCGGCAACTATAAACTTGGAGCAGAATTTAAAAAATATCTTCTTGACTGGGAAAAAAGAATTATATCTTAATTTATTCTATTATTTAGAGGAAGTTTTTATCTGAGATTCCACTTTCAAAATATCACCTGCTGGAACAATTACAGGGATTGTTCCCAAAGCTTCTGTTGAGTTAAATAACATAGATCCCATATTTGCTCCTTCATTAGATGATATTCCTTTACTTAAAAGAATTATACCAATTATTTTCCCATTTGATGCAAAAACCGGGTTTCCAAGAACATCCCCAAAGGATTCGTTAGCAAATTCTTCACTTTCAGGTATATAAACCAGCCTTGGCTCTTTAATTATTCCACTTATGGTACCAGAAGAAATCAATGCCGCCCAATTTGCCATTGTTCCTAATCTGCTCAGGAAAAATATATTATCAAAAATTTCAGGACTGGCATTATTAGAAAGATTAACATATACCATAGAAGAAGGTATTTTTACAGGTTTAATAAAAAGAATATCTTCTCCCGGGTCTGTCAGAAGAATATTGGCTTCGGATTCCTGGCCATTGGGAAACCTTACTTTTATACTGGTTATTTTGCTTTTAATAGAAAGGTTAGAACCTGCACCCATAAACTGGCTTATAAGTTTAGAAGGATTTGAAGTGGTTAAAGAACAAACAATAATACCATTCTTTGAAATAATGGTCCCATTGGTCTGCATTTTGGATTCTACACTTGCGCCTTCCCGTCCTTTCATAACAGCTCTTTCCTGAAGAACAAATTTTATGGTAACTACACTATTACGGTAGGTCTTAAAAATTTTTTTCCCAATTTCACTACTATTTTGAGCTTTTACTATTGTTACTCCAACTGCAAAAGATAAAAAACACAATACTAATTTTTTAATCATATAGCCTCCAATTGTTAAAATTTTTTATGTTTTCCTTGTCTCCCATGGTGGAATTATCTGAATAAAATGTGTGTAGATATCTCTTTCCACCTTTAAGATAATTGTTTTGCTTTTTGCTTTTTCTATTTTATTCATTAATTTTCCAAAATCTTTACAGTTTACGATATTTATTCCATTTACAGAAATAATAATATCACCTACAGCAAGGTGTGACAAAGATGCCCATCCGCCTTCTTTAACTTCTGTCACAATAACACCTTTATTAATTTTTTTCTCAAGAGATTCAAGACGGGTAAAATTTCTTACACTAAATTCTAATTCTTTATCTTTATATTTGGAGGCTTCTTCCGGGGGTTGCGGAGAAGATATAAGTTTAACCTTTTTTATAAATGTCTTTTTCCCTTTCATTATTGAAAAATTCACATCCTGTCCAATATTAAATCCTTTTATCATTTCATAAAAAATATTTTTATCACTTTCTCTTCTTAAAGAAAGAGGTTGCCCATTAATAGCAGTAATAAAATAACCTACTTTTAATCCTGCTGTCCTGGCCGGACTATCAGGATAAATTTTTGTAATTCTAACACCATGAACATTTGGAAGTCCAAGAAGTTTACGAATTTGTTTTGTCAAAACCTGAATTTTAACTCCAAGCCATGCCTGTCTTGCTTGTTGGCCCATACCTACAGAAGGTTGATGTCCTATATTAACTACTGTAATATATGAAGCTCCTTTCCTCTTAAAATTAACAAGAACAGGAATACTTGTTTTACTGGATTTTGTTATTTTAATCATTCCTTTTGTCATGGAAATTAAATCTTTGATATTTTTGATATTTACTCCATTCACTTTTACAATAACATCCTTGCTTTTTATATCAGGTTTTGCTTCATTGCAGGGTCCTCCTGTAATAACAGAATCCACAAGTACTCCATTTATTGATTTTAAACCTAAAGTTTTAGATTGAATAAAAGAAATATCAGAAGCATCCATTCCCCAGTTTGATAATTGATATGTTTTTTGTTTTGCAGGAGGTCTTATAATTGGAACAATTTTCAATGTTTTTTCTTTATCATTTCTTAAAACAACCATATTTATTTCTTTGCCAATGGGCAGTTTAGAAACAAATAAATTAAAATCCGGAACCTGATTTAAATATTTTACAGTGACATTTTTGTTATCTAAACTTAAAAGAATATCTCCAGAACGCAATCCTGCTTTTTGGGCAGGAGAACCTTTTATTACTGTGCTTATAAGAACACCTCTGTTTTCTGAAGAAATCTTTAAAAGAGGTTGAATTTCAAATCCAAGCCAGGCCCGGACTATTTGTCCATATTTAATAAGCTGACCTGCCACATACCTTGCAAGATTAGAAGGAATGGCACCGGAAAGACCAAAACTAACTTCATTTATTCCCACAATATGACCTTTGAGATTTACAAGTGGACCTCCTGAATTACCAGGATAAATAGGAGCGTCATGTGTTATCCATTTTACAATTGAACCAACATTTTCTCCATTAAGAGTAAATTCATTGAAAGGCCAGAAAAAAGATGGTATTACAGCGCCTGTATTACTTACAATACCCATTGTTACTGACTGAGAAAAAGCATAAGGGGCACCTAGAGCAAATACAGTATCCCCCACCTTTAATTTAGAAGAATTACCCCATTGTGCATAAGAAAATTTTTCATGGTTTGGGTTCTGTAGTTTTACAACAGCAATATCAGCTAAAGGGTCTGCACCAATCAATTTAGCTGGAATCTGTTTATTATTATAAAGGGTACACATAATCCATATCGCTTTACCAACCACATGATAATTTGTCACCACATATCCTTGTGGGTTAATAATAACTCCACTTCCAACAGCTTCTATTTTTATCTCTCTTCCATTTTGATATTGAGCCAGAACAACATGTATTTTTACAAGGGCAGGTTTTACTTCAGAAATAATTGAAGCAATTATTTTCTGATTTTTTGTTACAAGACTTGTATTTTGTGCCTTGGCAGAAAATATAAAAGTAGCAAATAACAAAAATATACCTCCGCTTATTTTTATATATTTCATTTTTCCCCCAATTTTGATTTATTTTTTCTCTTTAAAAATATTTTCAATCTTTTTCAGTATTATACTGGATAATTTTTCTTTTGTAAAACCTGTGCAATCTTCAATTGTTTTATCAGGAAAAAGAATAAAAATTTTACTGTTTTTATTTCCTTCTCCAAAATAAGAAACATCATTTGCAATTATCATATCCATATTTTTTTCTTGAAGTTTTTTCCATCCATTTTTAAGAATATGTGAACTTTCCAAAGCAAAACCCACAATAATCTTGTTTTCTTTTTTTATCTTTGCAATGCTTTTTAAGATATCAGGATTAGGAACAAGTTTTAGGTTCCATGCAGATTTTTCCTTCAATTTTTCCGGATATTTCTTTTTCAGTCTCCAGTCGCTTACAGCCGCACTCATTATCAAAGCATCATTTGATGGGAATTCTTTTTGGACAGAGCTAAACATCTCTAAAGCAGATAAAACAGGGATAAATTTAACTTTTTTTGGGGGTTCCAGATATGTCGGACCAGAAATTAATGTCACACTATAACCTAAATTTTTTGCTTTATCTGCCAGAGTGTATCCCAGTCTCCCTGTTGAAGGATTGCTGATAAATCTTACAGGGTCAATAAACTCTCTTGTTGGACCTGCTGTTATCAATATTTTCATAATTTTCAAATAAAAATCTATCAAAAATTTTCAGTGGAAATACTTTTTGTATATTTTCAAAATCTTTGTCAGTATGAAGTAAAAACAGAAGTGTCTACAAGAACCATTTATGAACCCTTTCTCAAAGTTTTGTAATTATAATATTCTATAAAATGAATTTTACCTTTGAGTTTACGTAAATCTTTACATTTGCAGTTTTCCACAAAATTTTGTATTGCTTTATTTATTAATTCCTTTTTGGTTTTTATACCTGAACATTTAATGGCTTCTTTGATAAGGTTATCATCCAAAACAACATTTGTTCTCATTTTATTATACACCTCCTTATACACATATCTTAACACATAATTCAAAAAGAGGATAGTTTAAACAATTTCTCTGGGAAAGAATCTATAAGGAGTTCCCCCAGTCTTGATTCTCCTCCCACAAAAAGGTATTGTGGATTTCCAAGTAAATATTTTGGAACTATTAAGGTTATTTTATTTCCATACGGATTTTTTACATATTTTATTATATCTGCTGGGATATAAATATTTCCATTTCTTACAGATTTCACTTTATGGATATTAACTTCCACCTGTATCTTGGGCATTGTAGAAAAAGAAACTTTCTTATTATAACCAAACAGGTACATTTTTAAATTATATATATCTTTAACAGGCTGCTGGAATGTTATATTAAATATTACAGATTTAGAATTTTGTGAAATATTAAAATAACATATCCTGGTTTTTAAAAAAGTATTTCCTTCTTTTCCCACTAATGGTATATGCATTTTTTCAAATACTTCATTTTTTCTGGCAAAGGAAAGAATAAAACCTTTATTGCCAATCATTTCAGAATGGAAACACATTAAAGCAGAAGCCTGATTTTGAACCTGCTGGGGAGTAAAAAAAGATGAAACCCAGTGGCCTGTTTTAAGAAGTACCTCTGGTGGATATAGTGTATCATCTGGAGCAAATCTTCTGGGTTTAGGCCAGGCAAAAGGCCATTTATAATAGTGTACCAGATAAAAATACACATCCGGATGTATCTGGTTTTTCATTTCAAGCAGGGATACTAAAAGGAAATTAGAAATAGCTCTATGGTCAGAATTTGTATCAACAGGATTTGTAATAAAAATTTTTGTGGGCTTCACAATTTTTAATACTTTTACAAAATCAGAAACAATACTTTCTCCGGCATAAGGACTGCCATAAGATAATGCCTGCGGATAAGGAACATAATTAACCTTTGTTAAAAAATCATAATAGGGTTTTTTAACATTCCAATAGTGTTGCCAGATAAGCATTGTTCCTGCATCAGGATAACCAAGAAAAATAAGATTTTTCTCCGGCACACCCAAAATTTTTTCTGCATTAATGGATTCTTTTCTTCTTTGTTCTCCAATCTGAATATAGTTGTAAGGATGAAGGATTAATTTTCTTTCAAAAATTTTAAATTCCAGCCAGTTATGGTCTCCATTGGTAAGAAAAACAACATATACCTTGCTTTTTTGAGCAATGGCCTGTTGAATTATACCGCCACAGCCCAAAACCTCATCATCAGGATGGGGCGCACATATTAAAATTCTATCTTTACTGGTAAATTTACCCAGAGGGCTAATAGGCTGGGAATAAGAATGGACAAGATTGAAAAAAACAACAACAATTATTAAAAAAACGAATTTTTTCAATTTAACCTCCAAATAAATTAAGAAATTGACATAATAATATAAAAAAAGTAAAGTAAATCTGTAAATAATATGGAATATAATATAAAGGAAAGGAGCAAAAATGTCAAAGGAAATAGAGATTAAACAAGAAAGAGTAAGAAAATTATTAAAAAACCAAGACATTAATGGTATTATTCTGCGCAAGGTTTCAAACTTTTCATGGTTTACAGGCGGAGGGAAAAATTATGTCGGATTAAATTCAGAAGAAGGAGCAAGTAGCCTTGTTATTACACAGGATAAAATATTTTTGCTTACAAACAATATTGAAGCCCCAAGGGTCTTGGATGAAGAAGTTTATGGTATTAATTTAGAAAAAATTATTCTCCCATGGTATGAGGATGAAAAACTGATAGAAGAAGCCAAAAAAATTACAGGAGAAAAAATTGGAGCAGATAGTGTAATTAATGGATGTAAATATATCAATTTAGATAGCCTTCATTTTCCTTTGATTCCAGAAGAAATTGAAAAATATCAGGAACTCGGTTCTGTATCAGGAAAAATTATTTCTGATGTCTGTCAAAAAATACTTCCAGGTATGACAGAAACAGAAATAGCCTCAATAGTTGCAAATGAATTCTGGAAAGTTAATATAATCCCTGTGGTTATATTAATTGCTGTTGATGACAGAATAGAAAAATACAGACACCCGCTTCCAACATTAAAAAAACTTAAAAATTATGCTATGGTGGTGGTATGCGCAAGAAAATATGGATTGATTGCTTCTTTAACAAGACTGGTCAGCTTTGGAAAAATTTCTGACAAATTAAAACAAAAACATGAAGCGGTTTGCACGGTTGACGCCACATTCATTTCAGAAAGTGTCCCGGATAACAGGTTAAACACTATATTTACAAATGCTATTGAATCCTATAAACAAACAGGCTTTGAAAATGAATGGGAAATGCATCACCAGGGCGGTCCAACTGGTTATCAGGCAAGGTATTACAGGGCAAATTTCAATTCAGAAGGTATTATTGAATCTCACCAGGCATATGCCTGGAATCCATCAATTTCAGGAACAAAATCAGAGGACACAATTATAACAACAGATTCTACTGCTATGATAATAACTGAGGATAAAAAATGGCCCATGAAAGAAATAAAAATAAATGGAAAAGATATTTTAAGACCGGATATACTTATAAGATAGGTTTACTTTTTATATTGTTTTTAGGTACGTGCCTCAATTCTTATGGAGCAGTATCTTTGCATTCAACGCCTAAGGTATACACTCTGTCTGTAAATAGCACTATCAATCCTTTTGTAGCCTATAAAATAGAAAATTCTATTGAGTATACCAAAAAACATCATGGTCAGGCTCTTATACTTTTAATAGATACTCCTGGCGGACTTCTTGCATCCATGCAAAAAATAGTTGAATCTATATTAACCTCACCTGTTCCTGTAATCGCCTATGTCTATCCTCAGGGAGCCATGTGTGCATCAGCCGGAACATTTATTGCTCTTTCCTGTAATTATGTAGCAATGGCACCGGGAACAAATATAGGAGCGGCACATCCTGTTTCTCTTGTTGGGTCCATGGGAAAAACAGAAAAAACCAAGGTTATGAATGCTATGGTAAGCTATATAAAATCCATAGCAAAAGAAAGAGGTAAAAACGCTCTCTGGGCAGAAAATGCAGTGAGAAAAAGTATTGCCAGTAGTGATGAAACAGCACTTAAAGAACATGTTATAGATTTTATTGCTCCAAATATTCAAAGCCTTTTAAAAGATTTAAACGGAAAAAAAGTTGTTTTATCCTCAGGGACAACTGTTATTCTTAATACCAAAAATTCCATAGTAAAACAAATTCCTTATACATTCGGAGAAAAACTTCTTGATGTTGTGGGAAATCCCAATGTTGCATCCATCTTGCTTATTATTGGAATACTTGGCATTGTCTTTGAATTTTTACATCCTGGTCTTGCAATCCCCGGAGTTGTAGGAACAATATCTCTTGTTTTATCTTTTTATGCTTTTCAGGCTTTTAATCAGAGTTTTGCAGGGGTCTTTTTCATTATTATCGGAGCTATAATGTTTATCATAGAGGTTTTTGCTCCAAGTCATGGAATTTTTGCTATAGCAGGAGCAATATGTTTAATGCTCGGCTCATGGATGCTTTTTCATTCCCCTTCCAGTGAATTTCATATTTCATTATTTGCTTTAATAAGACTATGGACATTTTTAATTCTCTGTCTTTTAGCTATTTTTATTTTTATCAGAAGAACAAAAAAAAGGAAGGTAACAACAGGAAAGGAAGGAATGGTAGGGGAAACCGGACATGTAATTTCTGATATTAATCCTAAAGGGATTATTTTTGTTCATGGTGAAGAATGGAATGCTTATTCAGATACTCAAATACCAAAAGGCGCAGAAATCAAAGTGGTTAAAGTAGAAGAGGATATGAGATTAAAGGTGGAACCTATTTCAAGAGATGATAAATAGTATTTTTTATTTCCTGAAGCTTTTCAATATCTTTCCCTTCAAAGAAAATTCTTATAATTGGTTCTGTTTTAGAAACCCTTAACTGGAACCAGAACTCAGGAAAAGAAATTTTTAATCCATCCTCCTCTGAAATCTTTCCTTCTTTGAATTTATTTTTAACCTTTGAAAAAAACTTTTCTATTTTTTCAGGGGTAATCTGTATTTTTTCTTTTATGAAATGGTAAACAGGAAATTTATTTATACTTTCAGAAAGAGTACTATTATTAATGCTTAAACATTCTAAAGCAAGCCCAATTCCTATAAAACTATCCCTGCCATAATGAAAATCCGAGTAAATGATACCGCCATTTCCTTCTCCCCCACAGACAGCTTTAACTTTTTTCATTTTAGAGGATACATACATCTCCCCTACTTTTGTTCTATAAAGAGGCACATCCATTTTTTTACAAATGTCATCTACAAGCATTGTTGTAGAAAGATTAACAACAACAGGCCCCTTTTTTCTGGTGGATAAGATATGTTGTATAAGAAAAGAAACCCCATATTCTTCACTGATAATATTACCCTTTTCATCTACAAGGACAAGTCTATCACAATCCGGGTCCTGAGCAAACCCTATGTCTGCTTTTTCTTCAACAACTTTTTTGGCTAATTCTTTAAGATTATCTCTGGTTGGTTCAGGATTCCTTGAAAAAATACCTATAGGTGCCTCATTTATTGCTATTACATCACAACCAAGCTTTTTAAGAAAATCTTTTGTCCAGACTGCTCCAACACCCTGGCATGGGTCTATAACAACCCTGAATTTTTTCTTTTTTATGGCAGCGACATCTATAAAATTTAAAATCTTAGCAAAATAGGTATGAATTTCTTTTTCCGAATGTATAAAAAGTCCAGGGGTAGAGACATGTTTTTTTTTATTTTTTTTATAGATTTTTATAAATTCTCTAAATTCTTCTTCATTTAGAAATGTACCAGAAGAAGAAAAAAATTTAATTCCATTATATGGCTGAGGATTGTGGCTGGCTGTTATAATTACCCCATTTAATTTACAATTTTTTTCTATAATAAAACCTATAGCAGGGGTTGGAACAATTCCTATATCAATAATATTCTTACCTGAAGATAAAACCCCTGCAGAAAAGGAAATTTTTAAAGAATCTCTGCTGGGCCTTGTATCTGTGCCAATAATAATATTTTTTTCATGACACCATTGCCCAAATGCCATTCCAAAATCAAAAGCATTTTTTTCACAAAGAGTTTTTCCATATATACCACGGATTCCAGAAGTACTGATTATTAAATTTTTATCTATCATTTTATAAAACTTAAAGGTAAAATATAATGTGGAAAAGGGTGTTTTGCTAATTCTTCCAGAGTAATACTATCTTTAATTGTAAATTTACCCACACGGGTCCTTAAAAGTTCAGATTGTGTGGCTCCACAACCAAGTTTTTCTCCAATATCCCTGCATAAAGATCTCATATATGTTCCTCTACTACAAACAACCCTGATTTTTACTTCTGGAATTTTTATATCTACTATTTCTATTTCTTTTATGTGGACCTTACGGGGAAGCAATACTACATTTTCCCCTTTTCTGTATAAATTATAGCTTTTTTCCCCTTTTAATTTTAAAGCTGAAACTATTGGCGGAACCTGATTAATTTCTCCAAGAAAACCCCTTACCACCTCTTTTATGTTTTCCGAAGTAATATTGTTAATACTTCTTGTTTCTAAAACTTTCCCATCTACATCATCAGTATCTGTAATTTTCCCCAGTTCCATTGTGGTAATATACTCTTTATCCATATTAAGAAAAAAATGGGAAAATTTTGTTGCTCTGCCAGCACAAATAACAAGAACCCCTGATGCCAGAGGGTCTAAAGTTCCTGTATGACCTAATTTTTCTTTAGGATGAAAAACCTTTTTTATAAACCTGATAACATCATATGATGTTATCCCGGATGGCTTGTTTATATTAATAAATCCTTCCATTTTTCTCTTATAAATTGAAGAATGATATCTTCAGATTTTTTTAGTGAAGCATTATAAATAGAAAATCCAGAAGCATTAGGATGACCCCCTCCACCAAAGTGTTTTGCTATTTTATGGGTATTGTACATTGATTTACTTCTTATACTTATTTTAATTTCTTTTTTTCTTTCTTTCATTAAAAAAGCCATTTCTGCTTCTTTTACTGACCTTAATATATCTATTAATCCTTCTGTATCCTCTTCTGTTGTTTTTGTTTTTTTATACATATCCAGAGAAACTTTTGCCCATATAATTTTTAAACCCTGGTCAATCTTTATTGTTTTTAGAATCAAAGCAAGAAGTTTTGTTATTTTTAAAGGCTGCTGATAATAGATTTTATTGGCAATATCCTGTGGATTAATACCATACTTTAAAAGTTCTGCGGCCACATAAAATGTTTTATCTGTAAGATTATAATGAAATGAACCCGTATCAAAAGATAATGAGGTATAAAGACATTCAGAGATTTCTTTGTTCATTTTTTCCATCTGAGATATTAAAAAATAACACATCATTCCCACAGAAGACTGTTGGGGGGAAACCCAGTTTATGGTTCCAAAATTTTCATTTTCTATATGATGGTCTATATTAATCACTATAGGGGTTTTTAAAATAATATGGGATACAGAACCCATTCTTTCTGCACCACTACAATCAAAAACAATGGAAACTTCCGGAACAAAATTCTTCTTTTTAAATATTTTAAGTGTATCAATTTCATCAGCACCCGGGAGAAATTGATATTTCTCAGGCAAAGATTTTTCATTAATTACATAAACCTGTTTTCCCATTTGTTTTAACAAATTTAAAAAAGCCGTCTCACAACCAAGTCCATCACCATCAGGAATCTGATGTGTTGTAATAACAAATCTATTATACTTTTTAATTACATCTATAATTTCTGTAATATGTTTCTTCATTTTTTTTTATATCAGAGGTATCTTTTCCCTCTTCATTTTTACCATAAATTTCTTTATAAATAAATTCTTTTAAAAGATTAATACCCTCTCCACTATCAGCAGAAATAAATAAATTTTCCTGATACCTTCTCTGAAGAATAATTAAATCTTCAGGAGCAAGAAGGTCTATTTTATTAAATACTTCTATTCTCGGTTTATTTTCTATACCAAGCATGTCTATTACTTTATAAACAGTTTCTTTTTGTTTGTCTATAAATTGGTTTGTAGAATCAATAACTATTAGCAAAAGGTCTGCAAATCTTAATTCCTCCAGCGTTGATTTAAAGGCAGATATAAGGTGATGGGGAAGATTTGCAAGAAGACCTACTGTATCAGAAACTAAAACATAGTGTTTTTCACTTAGATAAACAAGTCTTGTAAGAGGGTCAAGCGTGGAAAAAAGTTTATTGTCTGTATAAGCATCCCGCCTATGAATAAGTTTATTAATAAGTGCGCTTTTACCTACATTTGTATATCCTACTACAGCAATGACAGGAAGATTTTTTCTTTCTCTGGATTCCCTTAAAATCATTCTATGTTTTTCTATTTCTTTTATTTTATCATTTAACCATTTAATTCGTTCTCTGACACGTCTTCTCTGAATTTCAATTTTTTGTTCACCCGGGCCCCTTGTTCCTATTGTACCTCCCAGCCTTGAAAGACCCACTCCTGAACCTGCAAGCCTGGGAAGTATATATGTCAGATTGGCAAGTTCTATCTGCAGTTTTCCTTCCAATGTATGGGCATGCCTGGCAAAAATGGAAAGAATGATTTCTGTTCTGTCAAGAATTTTTATTTGCCAAAAATCTTCAAGATTTCTTTGCTGAATAGGACTAAGGTCATTTTCAAAAATTATAAAATCCGTCTTTTCTGTATTAAGATAATTTTTTATTTCTTCTACTTTTCCTTTACCAATATATATGGCGGGATTAATTTTAACAGGAGAATTTAAAAGCAAAGATTTGCCTGCTATACCAAGAGTTTTACATAAAGACTCTATTTCTTTTTTATTTTCTTCTGTGAGTAAATGATTTGAGTGTTTAAAAATTAGTATCAGGCCTGTTTTACCATTAAAATTATTTGGCAAAAAAGAAAGAAGGTCCATTATTAGCCTGGGATTATTTGAGAAATTTTAAGAACAGTTACACTATCTCTATATCCTACACCTCTTTTATATCCGGTTTTGGATTTTTTCTTAAAAGAATATATTTTTTCTCCTTTTTTTTCTTTTATAACTTCAGCAATTACCTTGCAGTTTTTAAGTCCATCTTTATCCATAATAAGTCTGCCATCTTTTTCAAGGGCAACAACATCACTAATTTCAAATTTTTCACCTTTTTTCTGTTGAAGTTTATATACTTCTAAGATATCCCCTTCTTTAACTAAAAATTGTTTGCCGGAAATAGATACTATACTATACATATTCTTAATCTCCCCATATTATTTTTTATATATTATAGCAGTATTGGATAAAAAAACAAATTTATTATATTTTCAGGTATTATAAATAATCTATATAAATTCGTTTAATTCTCCTGAATCAATTAAATTTAAAACTACTTTAACTACCTTCCTATCAAATTGTTTTTCAATATTTTCTACTAATTCATTTTTTGCTTGTTCTAAAGATAAAGCTTTTCTATAGGGTCTGTCTGCTATCATTGCTTCAAAAGCATCAGCCACAGAAAAAAATTCTTGCCAAATAGGAATCCGGGAATCTTTAAGTCTTTCAGGATAACCATTTCCATTGGGCTGTTCATGATGAGATTTAATAAAAGATATATCCTTTATATATTCTTCTATTGGAGAAATTATATGCATACCATTTATAGGATGTTTTTTAATTATTTCCCACTCTTCTCTGGTTAGTTTATCTGGTTTATTTAAAATAGAAGGGTCTATACCAACTTTACCTATATCATGAAGAATACCAAAATCTGAAATTATTTGTATTTTATCTCTGGAAAGTTTCATTTTTTCAGCAATTTTTATAGCTATTTCTTTCACCTTTTCTGAATGGCCTCTATGATAAGAACCCTTTTCTTCAAGTATGTTTATTAATGTTGTAGCAATGCTTATATAAATCTTATGCAGACGATACTGCATTGTTTGTGAAGCAATAAAATTTGATAAAAAAGACCCAAGAATTGAAAAAAATTCCATTTCTTCATTTGTAAATTTTTTTGGCTTGGGATAATAAATACTTAAAACCCCAAATTTTTTATCTTTAGTCACCAAGGGAATACAAACAAGAGAATTTATTTTTTCTTTCAAGGAAAACTCAGAAAATGCATATAAGTGATTGGCTTTTAGGTCTTGGGCAAAATAGATTTTACCTGTTTTAAAAACATGACCGGCTATACTTTCACCTGTTTCTATGGAAAACTTCATTTTTTTATATTCCTTACTTGTTCCATAACTTGCCACTAAAAGAAGTTTTTTTGCTGAAGTATTATATAATCTGATATTTCCCACCTTGGCATTCATCAGGTTAATAATTTCTTTTAAAGTAAAATCCAACAGGGGAATAATATCACTTCTCATTTTTTTAGAAGCATACTCTGAAATGTTATTTAAAACAAAAAGAATCTTTGAGGGATTTATTACAAGTTTGTTTTCTATTTTTCTATTTTTTAAAACCATAAATAATATTTTAAATTAAATTTATTCTAACTACAAAAATTTTTATCATCAATCAGAAAATCAGGCCCACTCTTCGGAAAGAATTTCCCCTTTAATACTTACAACAATCTGTTTTAATGGAATCTTTCTTTTGACAGATGATGTTGCTTGCTGTGCTAATCTTAAAAGTCCCATACAACATGGAACTTCCATTATTACCACAGTCAATGTATTTATATGAGCCTGTTCCACCAAATCTTTTATTTTTTCTACATACTCTTCTAAACCTTCATCCAACTTTGGACAGGCAACAGCAATGGATTTTCCTTTTAAAAAATTCTCATGAAAATCCCCAACAGCATAAGCAACACAATCTGCGCAAAGAAGAACATCTGCATTTTTAAAATAGGAAGCAGATGGAGAAACCAAATGAAGTTGTACTGGCCACTGTCTAAGTTGAGATATTCTTTTTCCGGTTTCCTCAACCTGTTCTTTTTGATTTTCTCTCATATCTACCATTTGTGCCCCCGGGCAACCAGATGGGTGCATACCTTTATGCATCATTTTTTTATTTATTGGTATTTCCATGTTTTTCTCCTTTAAAAATGAAATAGCCTGATTAAATAGTTCTTTTTCGTTATGGGCAAGAAGATGTTCAAGATGCGCTTTTATAACATTTTTCCCCTGTTTTATGATATTACCCATAACTTTCTTTTCATCATAAGCTTCTGACTCTCTTTCTTCAATCGTTATTGCTCCTTGAGGACAATGCCCTATACAGGCACCAAGTCCATCACAAAACAGGTCACTGATAAGTCTTACCTTGCCATCAATAATTTGTAAAGCTCCTTCAGGACAGTTAGGTATACATAATCCACATCCATTACACTTTTCATGGTCAATCTTTATAATTTTTCTTTTCATCTATTCAACCCACCTTATATTTTGTAAATCTTCTTTGCCATCTGTTTTCCTGTTTCAGTAAGAAAAATCTTATCAATCAATTTTTTTAGTCTATCTTTATCTTTGGTATCTACTTCATCTTTTAGATTAACAAGCCGATCAGCATCATATAACACCTTAAAATTATTTGAATCAATTTCTCCGGGACAATGGTGATGAGCAATTATATTACATATTTCCTCAACATCTTCTTTTTTTAATCCATATTTTAAAAGAATCTTTCTTGCAATTTCAGGACCTTCTTTTTCCTGATAATGTCCATCAGAAGAACCATATTTTTCTTCTGCCACTTTTATTCCTATATCATGCAGAATACTTGCAGGTATAACTATCTGCCAATCAGCTTTTTCATTTTTTAATAATTCTTCTGCGAAATTAAGGACATTTTTAGCATGGATTATTCTTTTTGTGTCTCTGCCAAAATATTCTTCCAATTCCTTTATAAGTTTTTCTTTTATTGTTAATTTTTTATTTTCCATATATGTGTTATATACCTGTTGGCCTACACATTCTTTACCGTATTTGCACCATTCAAGACACGATAAATCTATTTCCCTGCGGATAAGACTTTTACAATCTGGACAAATAACTTTTACCTCATCTGTCCATATTTCAACCTCTGTTCCACAAGAAGGACATTTTATTTCCTCTGGTTTTGGCTGTCTTAAACCTATCGAACCGGGGCATTTAAAAACCATAAAAACCTCTTTTTATATTTTGCTATTTTTTTCCAACAAAGAATGTAAAGAAATAGATTGAAGTTGTGTTTTTATATAATCTTCAATTTTATCTATTCTCTTCTTTAAAGGACAGGTGTTAATATTAGGACAAATATTCTTTTTAAATATACACTCATTCAATTTTAAAGGGCCCTGAAATACTTCTATCAAGTCAGTTAAAAATATCCTATCAGGAGAAACAGATAAAGCAAATCCTCCTCCTTTCCCTTTATAAGAATGTAATATCCCTTTTTTATTTAACATTTGCATTATTTTTCTTAAAAAAGGCCGTGGTATCTTCAGTTCTTCCACAAGTTTATCAACCGGCATTATTTCTTCCTCATTTATTGCCATAAAACATAAAGCCCTTACTGCATAATCTGTATCCCTGGTAATAAGTTTTCCTTTCATTTTTCTTATAAAAATTCTTTCTGTTAAAAAGATACCATATTAGTATCATTTAGTCAATAAAAAATAAAAACTAACAACGGGAAAAACCACAATTATAACATTTTGAACAACCTTCTTCATAAGTAAGAATTTCTCCGCAATCAGGACAAATTCCTATAATATTTTTATTTTTAAAATTCTTTAATTTATCGCCTAAAGGTAAAAATAAGGTGTTATTATTTTTTTCTGAATTTATATTTTTACTATTTTGAAAATTGTTTATAGTCTCTTCTATTACTTTAGCAATAGCATCTGCACAGGAGAAAATTTTTACACCTTTCTGATATGAAGGAGAGGGACAACGGATATTTTTTAATTGTTCAACAATTGATTTTGCATCTACGCCAGAGCGAAGACATAAAGAAGTAAGTCTGCCAATAGCTTCTAACTGGCTTGCCGCACAACCACCCGCTTTACCCATCTGAATAAATACCTCAA
Source organism: Candidatus Omnitrophota bacterium (assembly GCA_023485205.1). The sequence continues at coordinate 17,193 of JAMCZX010000010.1, forward strand.
ATGGCTGACCACTTTTATCGCAATTAACGGTTACATAAAGATTACCACATCCTGTAGTGACTTTTATTGTATTTCCCATAGTTACATCCGGTCTGGGTTTCGGAGTAATTTTCCCTTTTGCTGTAAAACCAACAGATTCTTTATTTATATTCAGAACCTGATTTTCTCTGCTTTTATTACGATAAATAGTTACACCCTTACATCTTAATTCATAAGCCTGTAAAAATATTTTCTTCACATCTTCTTTACTGGACGTTTCAGGAAGATTAACCGTTTTGGAAACGGCATTATTAACATATTTCTGAAATACTGCCTGCATTTTTATATGCCACTGCGGTTCAATATCATGAGATGTCACAAAAACTTTTTTTACATCCTGCGGGATTTCATCAATATGCTGGATAGAACCAATCTCTGCTATTTTTTCCATTAATTGCCTGCTGTAAAAATTTCTTTTTTTTGCCACTTCTTCAAAAATCGGGTCAACCTCTATCAATTTATCATTATCCATAACATTTCTGAAATATGAAAGAGCAAAAATAGGCTCTATACCAGAAGAACAAGGTCCGGCAATAATACTAATAGTTCCAGTAGGAGCAATAGTGGTTAGGGTTGAGTTCCTTAACTTTAAACCCTCTTTTTCATAAATACTACCCTTATAGGCAGGAAATACTCCTCTTGATTCTGCAAGAAAGATGGATTTATTTTGTGCCTCTTTTAAAATAAAACCCATAATTTTTTCTGCTAATTGTAAAGCATCCTGGGAATTATAAGGTATGTTTAATTTAAACAAAAGAGTTGCCCATCCCATAACACCTAAACCGATTTTTCTGGTCACCTTTGTCATTTTTTCAATCTGAGGAATGGGAAATTTATTCACATCTATAAGATTATCAAGAAAATGAATACTATTATGAACAGTTTTTTTAAGTTTCCCCCAGTTAATCTGATATCCATCCTGTATTTTCTCTACCATATTTGATAAATTAATAGACCCTAAATCGCAGCTTTCATAAGGTAAAAGAGGTTGTTCTCCACAAGGATTTGTTGATTCTATTTCACCAAGATTGGGTGTAGGATTTGCTTTATTTATTTTGTCAATAAATATTATTCCGGGTTCTCCATTTTTATGTGCTTGAGAAACTATTAAATCAAAAACCTTATTTGCTTCAAGTGTATCCTTTGCCTGTCCGGAATGTGGGTCTATTAAATTATATTTTTCTCCATTATTTAGTTTCTCCATAAATTCATCAGTAATGGCTACAGAGATATTAAAATTTGTAAGGACATGAGAATCATCTTTACAGGTAATAAAATCCAGAATATCAGGATGGTCAACCCTTAAGATTCCCATATTTGCCCCTCTTCGTGTACCTCCCTGCTTTATTGCTTCTGTAGCCGCATCATAAACCCTCATAAAAGAAACAGGACCTGAAGCTATTCCCTTAGTAGTTTGAACCACTGAATTTTGCGGTCTTAGTTTAGAAAAAGAAAAACCTGTTCCTCCCCCGGATTTATGGATAATAGCTGTAATTTTAAGAGTTTCAAAAATACCCCCTATAGAATCTTCAACTGGCAAAGTAAAACAGGCACTTAACTGCCCTAATTCCTTTCCTGCGTTCATTAAACATGGAGAATTTGGCATAAATTCCAGATTATACATCATTTCATAAAAAATCTCTTCTGTATCTTGAACTTCAGAATCTGAGATACCATAGAATTTATCTCCTGAAGCAATTGCCCTTGCCACTCTAAGAAATAATTGTTCTGGCGTTTCAATAATTTCTCCATTCTCATTCTTGGATAAATATCTTTTTTCCAAAACTTTTAAAGCATTTTGAGAAATTTTAATACTCATTTTTTCCCTCACTTTACTTTTGAGACAAACTTAGTATCATTTTATTTCCATATTTATTCTTTGTCAAAAAAATTGTGTAGTTTAAAATATAGAATGTCACTTTTTTAATATGGTAATTCTTCATTCAATAAATTCATTATTATACCAAATTCTTATTTTTTTATCCGGATGAATATAAAGTGAAATTTTTCTTCCTACTAAATTTCTTTTATCATTTAATCTATAAATTGTTCCATTATAAGAAAAAGCATTTGTTCTATCAACCTTTCTTGTATCTTTAATGCAGAATATATCATCAAGATTTATTTTATCTTGTAATGGTTTAAAAACTGATGGTATTTTTCTTTTTTCTGGGGTTGTTTTTATTTCTCTATTTATCCAATTTTTGTTATACCAATCTATCCAATTTTGAAAAGCACTATTCAATTGATTCATTCTATTGATTTTCCCTCTATTTTCTTTAATAAATCTACTATTGATAAATCTAAATATTCTTTCTA
>JAMCZX010000041.1 GCA_023485205.1 Candidatus Omnitrophota bacterium
AGTGCAGGAAAATCAAAACCTGAATTTCTGATTGCTGGTTTTATTCTGTCTTTACTTTCTTTTACTGCCTGGTCAGGTAACCCAACAATGGAAATTCCTGGTAATCCACGGCTTATATCTATTTCCACTTCTACAGGAAATGCTTCAATTCCTAAGTGGGTAAGGGATTTTGTTTTTGAAAGCATAATAATGTTTTATTCAATAGGAATAATTTTAAAAATACAATTATTATTATTTTTGATAATAGATAAAACTTCATATCTAATGGGTGTGGATGTGGAAATTTTATTTTTTTCAAGGTATATAATTGAAGTTTTTTCAATTTTGCTTATTTTTTTCCTGTTAACTGCTTCCTGAGGTAAACCAAAAATATCTGATGAACGGGTTTTGACTTCTATAAAAGCAATTTCATTTTTGTCTCTGGCAATAATATCTATTTCCCCGCATTTTGTTCTATAATTTCTTTCAAGTATTGTATATCCTAAGTTTTTTAAAAAAGAAAGAGCTAAAATCTCACCTGTTTTCCCTAATTTTTTTTTATCCACTTATTTTTTTATATTATTTATTGTTTGTTTCTTATATAATATAATTTCGCTCTTGGGGATATTTTATTGTTTTTTCTTGTTTTTAAAATCTTTATTTTGTTAATGAACATACTATTGACAGGAAATATTCTTTCAACACCTTCTCCATAAGAAATTTTTCTAACTGTAAAAGTTTCCCTGTTTTTTATTCCTTTTTTTGCTATACATATACCTGAAAAAATTTGTTCTCTTTCTTTTTCCCCTTCTTTTATTTTTATAGAAATTTCTATTTCGTCTCCGGGATAAAAAACAGGTATATCTTTTTTGGGTATAATTTCATTTTCTAATGCTATAACTTTGGGATGCATATTCCCTCCATATAAAAAAATTTGTAATAGTTTTAATGTAAAGAATTATATATGGAATTAATCAATTCGTCAAAATTTTTAACTTTCCTTTATAGGTTTTTCTGCATTTTTTGAATATAATCTATAAAGGTCAGGCCTTTTTATTTTTGTTATTTCTATAGATTTTTTTATTTTCCACTGCTCAATTTTTTTATGATCCCCTGAAAGTAAAATTTTAGGGACTCTCATATTTTTATACACTTGCGGCCTTGTCCAGCATGGCCAATCAAGAAGATAATTAGTAAAAGATTCATGTTTTAAGCTTTCTTCCTGAAGAACTCCAGGTAAAAGTCTGGTTATAGTGTCTACTATTACCATAGCAGGAAGTTCACCACCAGTTAAAATATAATCTCCAATTGAAATTTCTTCATCAACTATTGTTTTTACTCTTTCATCTATCCCTTCATAGTGTCCACATATTATTATAATGTTTTTTTTCTTTGTGAGTTTTTCTGCAGTTTTTTGATTAAATAATTTACCTTGAGGACTTGTTAAAATAATCCAGCCTTCAGGATTTTTTTGTTTTATTTTTTTTATACCTTTAAAGATAGGAGAACATTTAAAAACCATTCCTTTGCCGCCACCGTATGGTTGGTCATCTGTTTTTTTATGTTTTCCTGTAGCAAAATCCCTTAAATTCCATATTTTTAAACATAATATATTTTTTTCCTGTGCTCTTTTTATAATACTAGAATATAAAGGTGTAAAGATTTCAGGGAAAATACTTAATATATCTATTCTCATTATGAGATAAGATTATTTTTTCTAATAAAACTTTTAACAGTTTCAGAGGGTTGTGCTCCTGTTTTTAACCAATAATGAAGTCTTTCAGGCTTTATTTGAAATTCAGCAGGTTCTTTTAGAGGGTCATAATGTCCTAAAATTTCTATTACATCCCCTCTGCCATCTTTTTCATCACTCACAACGATAATTCTATAAAAGGGTCTGTTCTTTTTACCTTTTCTTACAAGCCTTATTTTTGCTGCCATATATCTCCTTATTTATATGAAATATTTTTTTTACTCTAAAGGTTGAATTCGTGCAACTCCATTAGGAGAGGTAATAACCATTACTCTTTCCCCTGGTTCAAATGTTACATTTTGTTCTATTCCCTGAACTACTGCGATACTTGGACCATTATCTAATTTTACCACAATTTGGAGACCGGGTTTTTGTGTTACGCCTTTTTGTATAGCATTTCCTGCTACTGCCCCGCCGATTGCTCCTGCAACAGTTGCAAGAGTTTTTCCACTTCCCCCGCCAATGGTATTACCAATCGCTGCACCTGCGACTCCGCCTGCAATTGCTCCTAAAGGAGATGAAGAACCTTTAATTTTTACATAAGCTATAGATACAATTGTTCCATATTGAACACTTTGAGATTGCATTACCTGTCCCTGTGAATAACTTCCTGGACTAAAATTTGATGTACAGCCAACAGTCAATAAAGCCAATGCACTTATAATCCCTATATTGATTAAAATATTTTTTTTCATAATCTATACCTCCTTTTTATTCTGATTTCTTTTTTATTATACCTCTTTAATAAAATTTTTGCAATAATTTATCTTTTTTATTGGTTTAAGATTATTTATACATGAAGAAAAATATCCCAATTAAGATAATGCTGTAATGCTTCATATATGGCATCTGCTGTTTCTGAAAGATTGATTGCAACATGATGTTCAAAACCATTAGAACATATAAAATGTAACAGATCCTGAAGATTTTCAATTTCAACTACACCTATTCCGCCAAATGTATTTAATTTATCTTCTGTAATCTTACCTTTGCCTACATATCCAGTGATTTTTCCTGATGTATCATCTGTTGAAACTCTAAGAAAGGAAAATGGTCCTTTTTTAATCTTTCCTTCAACTGCCCCCAAAGATTTTTCTTTTCCTATTGTACCTGAAAGAATTGCCTGATATTCCATAGAAGGATTTTCCAAAATATCCAAAGGGAAATTGCTGCAATGAAAAATTACTGCCTTGTTTTTTTCATCTCCAAAATTATTATTCCAGTCTACTATAGCGCTGGGTTTTAAAGAGGCTTTTTGCAGCACATACATACCAATAAGTCCTGTAACATCAACTTCACATGCTGCAGGTATAAGTTTATGACTGAAATAACTCATGACTGAACATGGGACGATTCCAAGTTTTTCTTCTATTGCTAACCAGCATTGAAAAGAAAAGCCTTGAAGACCGTTTTCTTTTAACCAGTTTTCAATAACAATATAGAGCTTTGTCATTTTTATAAGGCCCTCAGTAATATTGAGAGGTTTTTTGTTAAGATAAGAAGATATTTCCTCTATTTTATTTTTTACTGAGGTATCATTATCAGGTATTTTATCCATTTTTAAAAATATTTCAGAGAGGTCTATTACATTTATTGAAATTCCATATCTTTCAAGTATTTTTTCACTATATCTAACTGTTTTAAATGCATCTGGTCTTGTTCCTATTGCTCCTAATTTTAAATTTTTTAAGCTTTGTTTAATCCTACAAATAGAAAAAAACTTATCAAGATCATGTTGAAAAATCTGACTTTCAGGGTCTTCTGTATGAAAAGTTGTAAGAGAAAACTTTATTCCATACTGATTTAAATTATTACATGCGGATATTTTTCCACAAAAGCTGTCTCTTCTATTTGCAAGATCCATTTTTTTTATATCATCAGGCCAGGCATGAATAAGGACAGGGACATTTAATTCCGAATATTTTAATGTATCAGCAATACCTCTTTCATCTCCAAAATTTGGTAGAGTGACAATAATACCTGATATCTTATCCTTATTTTTTTTAAAAAGTTCAGCACATTTTTGCGCATCCTGCCATGTTTCAACACTGCCAAATTTTGAATCTTTTTCTGAAAGAGTAAAAACCTCACATCCTTTTTTTTCAAGAATTTTTATAAATGTTTCTCTTCCTGATTTACATAAGTGGTCAGGGAAAAATCCTCTGTTTCCCACTATAAGACCAATTCCGAGTTTTTCCATTTTTTCTCCTGTTTTTTATTATAATATGGCTGTTGTTATTATATGTTTGTTAGTCTTAATAAATTTTAAATGTATGTTTTTGATTTTTTTATTAAATAAAAAAAGTTCGGGATTATTATTATACCATAATATTTCAATGTTTTTTATATATGTTTTTTTCTGAATGTTTTCCGGAATTGCTTTCCATATGGATTCTTTAAACGAAAAATTTAAAGCATAATAAATATCTTTATTTTTCGGAAAGGTTTTAATCTCCTGCTGGGTGAAAACTTTTTTTATAAACAATGCTTTTCTTTTTTTCTCTTTAAGTATCTTTTCTATTCTATTTATATCTAAAATATCAATTCCTGATTGCATGTCCATATATTATTTGCCAAGAACAATTCCTTTTGAATTCTGATACTTCCCTTTTTTATCCAGATAAGATTTTTCACAGATAGAATCAGATTTTAAAAATATAACCTGTCCGATACCCTCATTAGCATATATTTTATTTAAAACTGGTGAAACATTATATATAAGAATTGTCAGATGTCCCTGCCATTCAGGTTCCAGAGGCGTAATATATACGACAATTCCTGACCTTGCATAACTTGATTTTCCATAGCATATACCAAGAATATTTCTGGGTATAGAAAAAGATTCAATGCTTCTGCCAAGAATAAAACTATTTGCCTGTATCTCACAGATTTTACCTTTAAAATCTACAAAAGAATTTGTTTGAATATTTTTGGGGTCTATAGGTGAACTCCCTTTAAAAATCTTGAATTCTTCAGAAAGAGAAAAATCATACCCATAAGAAGAAACACCATAACTCATTACACCTTCCTGTATATTATTTTGAAAAAATGGAGTTATCATACCTTTTTTGGCATTTTCAATTATCCATTTATCTGGCATTACCATTTTATTCCTGAATATATGTAAGTTTATCGTGATAAAAATAAAGTACAATAATGTTATTATTTCTATTATAAGCCCATACTGTATAATATTTATTTTTTATTTGAATACCTTCAGTTTTTATAGGGTTTCCCCAGCTTTCCAGAACATTTTTCATATCCATTCCAATCTCTATTCTTTTTTCTTTTATTGCTGACGAAAATGTATGTTGATACATTGTTCCTGATGGAGTATTAACATATCCCTGTCCACATCCAACAAGAAAAATAGAAAAAGTCAAAGGTATCAAAATAAATATATATTTTTTCATAATGACCTCCTGCTATTTATTATACTATACTTTTTATAATTTTCAATTAAATATTTTTTATAATTAGCATGGAAAAAAAAGCAGCCCCAAATCCATTGTCTATATTAACTGAAACAATAGGGGAACAACTATTTAACATTGTAAAAAGAGGTGTAATCCCGGCAAAATTTGTTCCATAACCTATAGATGTAGGCACACCAATAACAGGTTTTCCTGTAATTCCTGCCACAACACTTGGAAGAGCCCCTTCCATTCCAGCAACAACAATAAGTAGTTTACATTTTTGAATAGTTTTTAGTTTGGGAATAATTCTGTGAATTCCACTAACCCCCACATCGTAGATTCGTTCAGCAGTAATTCCAAGAATTTCAAGTGTTATTGCTGCTTCTTCAGCCACTGGCATATCTGAGGTTCCTGCAGATATTACGGCTATTTTTTCTTTAAAAGGTCCCTTGATTTTATATGAAATTATTTTTGCTTCTTTAAAATAGATAAGTTCTGGAAACTTTTTACAAATTTTTTCTGCCATATTTTCTTCAATTTTTGTAAGCATAAATTTTTTATAATGTTTTTTCATTTCTGTTATTATTTCAACAAGATGTTCCAGGGTTTTTCCTTTGCCAAAGATAACCTCAGGAAATCCCATTCTTAAATTTCTATGATGGTCAATATTGGCATATTTAAGTTGAGCAAAAGGAAGTATTTTTATCTCATTTAAAACTGCTTCCAGAGATTTTTTATTTTTTTTAAATTCTAAAAGGATTTCTTTAAGTTTTTCTGTATCCATTTATATCCTTATGATAATATGATATATAATAATAATATACCATATTATTTATTTGACAAAAAAATTAAAGCATAATTTAATAAATAAATATTATTAACATATACAATTAATGTAGGAGATGAAAAAATGATTGATAAAGATAAAATTAACAAGCCAGAATGTATCTATAGGGGCGCTCCATTCTGGGCATGGAATGGGAAATTAGACCCAAAAGAGTTAAGAAGACAGATCAGGCTTATGAATAAAATGGGACTTGGTGGATTTTTTATGCATTCCCGGGTTGGACTTGACACTCCATATTTATCAGAAGAATGGTTTGAGTGTATAAATGCGTGCGCTGATGAGGCGAAAAAGTTAGGGATGTATGCATATCTTTACGATGAAGACAGATGGCCATCAGGAGCCGCAGGTGGACTTGTTACAAAAAATCCCAAATATAGAATGAAACATATTGTTATGAAGATTTTCAAGGATGTGAAAAATATTAAATGGGATAAAAATATATTGGCGGCTTTTGTAGCAAAACTTAATCTTGATAAATATTCTGCGTATGAAGTTCAAAAAATGCCTTCCGGCAAAAAAATAAAATCAATATCTCCTGATGAAACGATTTTAATTTTTTATCTTGAAACAACAAAATTAAATGACTGGTATAATGGATACACCTATCTTGACACAATAAATCCGGAGGCAGTAAAAGAATTCATCAATGTTACGCATAATGCATACAAGAAAAATTCAGGAAAATATTTTGGTTCTGTAATACCTGGGATTTTTACTGATGAACCCAATTATGGAGGGCATTTTTATCATAGTGTGTGGCCTCCTCAACCGGAAATGAATATTGCAATTACATGGACAGATAACCTCTCAAAAATCTTTTATAAAAGATATGGTTATGACATAATAGAGCATTTACCTGAAATTTATTTTGATATAGAAGGCCAGGAAATTTCAAAGGCACGATACCATTATTATGATTGTATCACCCATCTTTTTGTTACTGCATTTGCCAAGCAGATAGGAGACTGGTGCGAGAAAAACAATATAATGTTTACCGGTCATATCTTGGCAGAAGATACACTTTCCAGTCAAACATCTGTAGTGGGAAACTGTTTAAGATTTTATGAACACATGCAAGCCCCAGGAATGGACCTTTTAACAGAATATTGGAGAATTTTTAATGTTGCAAAACAGGTAAGTTCAGTAGCAAGGCAGTTTGGCAGGAAATGGCGTTTAACAGAAACCTATGGATGTACTGGATGGGATTTTCCTCTTGCCGGACATAAAGCTTTAGGAGATTGGCAGTTTGCTCTTGGAATAAATCTAAGATGTCCACATCTGTCTTACTACACTATGCTTGGAGAAGCAAAAAGAGATTATCCTGCAAGTATTTTTTATCAATCCACATGGTGGCAGCAATATCCTGTTATTGAAGATTATTTTGGCCGTATTAATTCAGTAATGACAAAAGGAGAAGAAATAAGGGATTTATTAGTAATTCATCCTATTGAAAGTATGTGGACTATTTTTCATATGGGGAAATGGCTGGAAGATAAAAATCAGTGGGAAAAAAACCCCCGGGTAAAACAATATGATGAAATGTTTGTAAATATATGTGATAATCTTCTTTCCCATCATATTGATTTTGATTACGGGGATGAAGAAATGATTTCAAGGATTGCTAAAATAACCCAAAAAGATGGTATTCCGATTTTAAAAATAGGCAAGGCAGAATATAAATCAGTTTTGGTTCCTTCTCTTATAACAATCAGAAAAACCACTCTAAAGATTCTTGATAAATTTAGTAAAGCAGGCGGACAGGTTGTTTTTGTTGAACCCATTGCTGAGTATGTAGATGTTGTTAAATCTCAGGAAGCAAAAGAATTTGCTTCAAATTGTGAAAGTGTTTCTTCATTTGAAGAAGCAATCGGTAAAATAGAATCAAAAACAAGAAGAATATCAATATCTGATAAACAAGGAAAAGAAATAAAACCTGTTTTATACCTATTAAGAGAAGACAAAGAAGCCTTTTATTTATTTGTTTGCAACACATCTATGGAATGGAATAAAGACATTATGAATGAAAGAATCATGGTAAAAGACAGGATTCTTTCTTTCTCAGATGTTGTTATAAAAGGTTTTCCAGGCTGGTCTTTACCTGCAATAGAAGTAGACCTTAAAACTGGTCAGCTTTACAATGCAGATTGTGAAAAAACAGATACAGGTTACCAGATAAAAACAGAATTTGGGCCCATTGAAAGCAGACTTTTTATTATTCCGAGACAGTCAAATTCTATATCCTTCCTGGGAATCAAGAAAAAAGATAAATTTCAGGAAATAGATAGAATAAATATTAACAATGAAAATTGGAATATATTACTTAGCGAACCCAATGTTTATGTTTTAGATAAACCCTCTTATAAAATAGGGGAAAAAGACTGGCAGCCAGAAAAAGAGATATTACGGGTGGATACAGATATCAGACAGTATTTAGGAATTTCTCCAAGAGGAGGAACAATGGTTCAACCATGGGCAAGAAAAAAGAATAAAAATCCCAAAACAGTTAATGTTTTTCTTAAGTATTCCATTTTCATTGAAAAAATTCCATCAGGAGAAATATCTTTTGCTATTGAAAGACCGGAACTTTTCAGCATAAGCATTAATGATCATAAAATTCCAAATGACATGGAAAGTGGTTGGTGGGTGGATAAATCCTTAAAAACATTAAGAATAGACCCCTCAATTTTAAAAACAGGAAGAAATGAAATAATTCTTGAAACCAGTTATAATGAAAATCATTCTGGTTTTGAAATAGCATATATTCTCGGGAACTTTGGCACTAAAATAAAAGATAATCAGATTGTGATTACTGAGCCGGTTAATTCTTTGAAAATAGGTGATTGGACAGAACAGGGACTTTTATTTTATTCAGGTTCAGTAGATTATACCTGTTTAATAAAACCGGAAATAAAAGACAATCAGCATATTATTGTCAATATTCCTGAATACAGAGGCTCAGCAATCAGAATCCTTATAGATGGAAAAGAAATCCAGATTATTGGATGGCCACCTTATCAAACAGATATAACAGACTATATAAAAGGAAAAGAATCGGTTCTTTTATCCATAGAAGTTTTGGGTCATAGACGTAATTCACATGGACCGTTTCACCTTTCTGAAAAATGGCCGCTATGGACAGGACCTGGAGAGTTTGTTGCAGAAGGAGAAAGGTGGAGTGAGAATTATCAGATTGTTCCATGTGGTTTAATGAAACAGCCTCAGATTATCAGAAAAGAAAAAATCACATAAGATTTGAGTAAAAAGAATTTCTTTTTTCCCAGAGATAATCTTTTGAAAAATAGGATTTAATATGTTGCCATGGCAGGTTTTTATCAGGTGAAACCGGACCTAAGCATATTTCTTTATCAAATGGTGTTTTTTCAAAGGCATCCTCCCATCTTTCAAAAACAAAAAATTCTTTCCAGTTTTCCATTTTCCCACCATTTTCCCATACATATTTTATGGCATTACCAAGACTTCTGTTTCCTCTTGAAAGAATTGTTTCAATAAGACTCATATCATAGGAATGAAAATTTAGTTTTACATATCTGTTTTTTGAAAATTTATCCAGAAGATATTTCCTTTTACTAAAAATATCTTCTCTTATAGGAAATTTTTCCCATTGGAATGGTGTATGGGGTTTGGGTATAAAAATGCTGAAAGATGCTTTTATACTTATGATTTTTGATAGTTTTTCTATAAGGATGACTATTTCTTCAATTGTTTGTTCTGTTTCACCCGGCAGTCCAAGTATAAAATAAAGTTTTATCTGTCTCCAGTGGTTTTTTTTTGCATCACAAGCAAGACTGATAAGTTTTTCATCGTCTATGGCTTTGCCAATAAATTTTCTTAATTTTTCCCCTGTTTCAGGAGCGAAGGTTAATCCTGTTCTTTTTATATTACTGAATTTATTTGCCAGTGAAAAAGAAAAACTGTCTATCCTTAAAGAAGGAAAAGATATAGCAACTTTTTCTTTGGGAAATAATTCTAAAAGATTTTCTATAATCTTTTCAATATCAGGATGGTCTCCTGAAGAAAATGAAAGCAGGGAAATTTCTTCATAGCCTGTATTTTTATAGGTTTGTTGTGCAAGGTCTATAATTCTTCCCACGCTTCTTTTCCTTACAGGTTTCCAGCAAAATCCACCCTGGCAAAAAAAGCAATTATTAGGACATCCTCTCATGATCTCAAGTGAAATCCTATCATGTGTAATTTCACTTACTGGAGTTATCCATTTAACAGGGAAAAAAGAATTTTCAAAATCTTTTACAGTTCTTCTTTCTATTACAGTAGGAAATTTTTCTGAGACAGGAAAAATCCTGGAATTTTTATCTTCTTTATAAAAAGAAGGAATATAAATTCCTTTGATTGTTGAAATACCTTCAAGTATTTTATACCTGGGAAATCCCTTAAGATTTTTATATAAATCTATAACTTCCGGCATTATTTCTTCTCCTTCTCCTATTATCCATACATCAATAAACTCAGATAAACTTTCAGGAGAAAAAGAGCCATCTCCGCCTGCAATAATAAGCGGATGCTGATTATTTCTTTCTGAGGAAAATATAGGAATTTTTGAAAGAGAAAGAATTTCAAGAATGTTGGTGTAATTAAGTTCAGAGGAAACACTAAATCCGATAATATCAAAATTCATTAAAGGTTCTCTGGATTCCAGAGTAAACAGAGGAATGTCTTTTTGTCTCATAACTTCCGCCATATCCGGTAAAGGACTAAAAAATCTTTCACATACAACATCCCCAATATTATTAATTAATCCATATAGAATTCTTATTCCCAGATTTGACATACCAATTTCATAGATATCAGGGTACCCAAGAGCAATTTTTACTTTTTGTTTTGAAAATTCTTTATGGGTGCTGTTAATTTCATTTCCAAGATATGTAAATGGTTTTTGAATTGAAAAGAAAATAGATCTATCCATGTTAGAAAAGTGCAGAATTTCTGCTTATATTATATATTATGGAAATCTCAATGAATGAAGCAAGTATGGAAGAACCGCCATAGCTGACAAAAGGCAATGGAATTCCTGCAACAGGCAAAATTCCTGATGCCATTCCAATATTTATAAATATCTGTAAAAAGAACAATATAAGAATACCTGATGAAACAAGTTTTGCAAAATTATCCTGGGTTGTAAAAGCAATTTTGGCAATTCTCTCAAGAAACCACAAATAAATTAAAATGAATACAATAACCCCTATGAGTCCAAATTGTTCTGACAGAACACAGAATATAAAATCTGTATGATAGGCGGGGAGAAAGCTTAGTTCTGTCTGAGTTCCTTTCATATAACCTGTTCCGAGAAGTCCACCTGAACCAATTGCTATTTTGGATTGAAGAAGATTATATCCCATTCCAAGAGGATTTTTCCATGGAGCCAAAAAGACAACAAGTCTTTCTCTTTGATATTTTTTTAGTCCCATCCATAAAAAAGGACTTATCAAAACAGCAATAAGTAAAATAGTAAAAATATGTTTCTTTTTGGCTCCTGCAATATAAGCAAGAGAAAAAAATATTATAATAAATAGCAAACAGGTTCCAAGGTTAGGCTCTTTAAGAATGAGAAAAGCAGGAATTCCAGCCAGTATAATACCACCTAAAAACACAGGAAGTTTTTCTGCACTTTTGGATGAAAAATATTTAGCAAGAATTAATATAAAGACTATTTTAAAAAATTCAGAAGGTTGAAAATCAATAGGTCCGGCTATATGTATCCATCTTTTAGCAGGGCCATAACCAATAACAAGCACTGCCATAAGAAGAAGAATAAAAAAAATGTAAAGAGGAAGAGATAATTTCTGCCAGTTTCTATAATCAAATTTTCTTAAAAATAAAAAAATAATTGTACCAGCTATTACCCAAACAATTTGTTTTAAAAATATTTGATGGGTTTCAACTGTGTTTGAGGCTCCAAATTGAAGCAATAGTCCTATAACAATTATTATATATGTAAGCCATACAATAGTATTTTCAGAATATATTTTTTTTATCATTTTAAATTTTTATTTTTCATTCGTTTTATAATTCTTTCAGCTGTGTTTTTTGCATAAGGATTGTTTGGATTATATTCCTCTAATTGTTTTATTTTTGTTTCAGAATTTGTATTTTGTGAATTTGCTATAGAAGGCAAAAAATATTCCTTTAATATCTTCCCTGCAATTCCAGCGGCAAACCATGAAGAAGGAGCATAATCAAGATAAACAACAAGAACAATAGATGGATGATTAACCGGTGTAAAACAGGCAAAAGCTCCACGAAGAGGAAGATTAAGGTGTCTTGGCCCTGTTTCAGCTGTTCCTGTTTTCCCTGCTATTTGTAAACCAGGGACATAAGCACTATAACCTGTGCCGTTTGGCCAGGCTACAACATTTGTTAAATCTCTTCGGAGTATTTCTAAAGTTCTATTTGATATGAACACAGTTCTCTGTAAAACCGGATAAAATCTTTGTATATTTCTTCCATCAGGACTAACTATTTTTTTAACAATGTAAGGCTGCCATACCTGTCCGCCATTAGCAACTATAGACAATTCCCGGGCTATCTGTAAAGGAGTCATAAGAATAGAACCCTGGCCAATAGAAATATTTACATTTTCCCGTTCTGGTCCATAATTATTTGAAGGAATATGTCCTGAGGCTTCACCTGGAAGGTCAATCCCTGTGGGAGAGCCAACCCCAAAAAGTTTAGCCCATCCAAGAAGATTTTTTATACCTATTCTTAGCCCAAGTTTTGCAAAAAATATATCATTTGAAATAGGAAATGCAGTATCTATATCAATCCAGCCTAAGTTTATAGGGTCCCAGTTGTGAAAAATGCTATTACCTATTTTTATTGTTGCAGGACAATTAATTTTATCATGTTCTCCAATATAACCATCTTCCAGTCCTGCTGTTGCTGTAATAATTTTAAAAATAGAAGCAGGAGGAAATTGTCCTGAGATAACCCTGTCAAGAAAAGGATTGCCATTTGAATAGGGAGGTTGTAAATATTTTGCTATATCATCAGGGTTAAAAGCGGGTTTGCTGACCAGAGCTAAAATCTGCCCATTGTTGGGATTCATCGCGACAATAGCTCCTTCTTTCCAACCCTTAAGGGCATTATAACATATTTTTTGTAATGATTTATCTACGGTTAAATACAAATTATCTCCGGGTATTATCTTTGTTTTATGTAAAACCTGTATTTGTTGTCCCAAAGCATTAACTTCCACTTCATATCCTTCTGGTTTTCCCATAAGATATTGATTGTATTCTTCTTCCAATCCATACTGGCCAATATAATCACCTGGTTTAAGTCCCTGTCCTGCCATTTGGTCTAATTGTTGTTGAGATACTTCTCCTGTATAACCAAGAAGCTGGGCAGAAGCTTTTCCTAAAGGATAATCACGGTTTATCCCTAATTGTATATATATTCCAGGTAAATAATAAGCATATTCCTCAATTTTTGACATTTCAGCTTTTGAAATATTTAGTTTTAAAATTTTTCTATAGAAAGGATTCTCGGTTGTTTGGGACAGAATTTTTACAAGGTCTGAGTCTTTCATTCCTATAATTGGGGAAAGAATTTTTGCCTCTCTTTGCGGGTTTTTTATATTATAAGGAGAAAAAACAAGATTAAAATCTGCATGGTCTTTTGCCAAAACCCTGCTATTTCTATCAAAAATTTCACCTCTGGGAATACCAATCTGAATTGTTCTTATTGCATTCTTTTTAGCAAGGTTACTATAAAAAGAATACTTGATTATCTGTAGATAAACAAATCGTAAAATAAGCCCTAATATAACAATTATTATAAAGGTATTTATAAATTTTATTCTGTTTTCCATTTTTATATATAGGTTTTAATAAAATTTTTTAAATTCCATATTATCCAGCAAAAAATAAGATTTATACATGTAAAATATATAAAAAATTTAAAAAACATTGGAACACTCCAAAGACCTTTTATGTTTGGTATAAATATAGTAATAAAAACAAAAATAAAATTTCCGATTATAATATTAATTATCTTACTGATTCTGCTGATTTTAAAATTAAAATAATTAAGGTAATACCATACAAATATTAAAGAAAGCATTTCAATACCAATATTTTCCCCGATAATATAATATTTTATTATACTCCATATTATAATTAAAATAAAAGAAGAAAATATGGTTTTATCTGTGTTTTCCCATGAAATATAAAAAAGTGCAATTAAAAATGGGTCTATCCATAATTTAGGGAATATTGCCTGCAAAATAGCAGGCAAAAATATTAATAATAGAAATTTTTTATCTTTTAATAAGAGCGACATTTTCAAATCCGGAATAATAAAAAAAAGGTTTTACCAAAGCTTCTGTGACAAGCTTATTATTTGAAGAAAAAATTTTTGTTATTTGTCCTATAACAATATTGGGATGGAAAAGTTGGGTGTATTGAGATGTTTGAACTATATTCCCTTTTTCGCATTTGGCTGTGGAGGTAAAAATTTCATATCTATATATGGAAAATTTCCACCTTCTATAACTCCAATTTCTTCTACCGGAGGAATTACTGCACTTACCCTGTTCGCTTTATTAAAAAGAGTAATCCCCGTAGCATAATTTGTAAAAACATTTGTAATTCTTCCTACAAGATAGCCAGAACTATTGATAATTGTCATTCCCTGTTTAACCCCGGAAGAATTTCCTTTATTAATTTTTATAACTGATGGAAAAACCCAGGGGGAAATTTCTACTACTTTAGCATAAATAATATGGGAGTGAGAAGAGGAATATTTTTTTTTAAGATTTAGCAGATTTTCCAATTGTATTTCTTTTTTTAAAAGATTGGCAACAGAAATATTCTTCTTTATAGGAAAGTATAAAGTTTTTTCTTTTTTATAAAAAAATCTATTATTATGTATTATAATAAGACTTATTATAATGAAAATAATAAGGATAAGTTCTTTTCTGAATTTCCATAGCATTGAAATTATTCCTGGGAAAATTCTTTAAAATATTTGTCTTCTTCTAACATTTTTCCTGTTCCATGGACAACAGCAAACATTGGTTGTTCCGCTATTACCACAGGAAGCTTTGTTTCCTGGGAAATCAGTTTATCTATATTTCTTAAAAGAGCTCCTCCTCCTGCTATAACCAGACCATTTTCAACCAAATCACTTGAAAGCTCTGGAGGGGTTTCTTCTAAGATATCTCTTACTGCTTCAACTATTGATATAAGTGTATCTTTTAATGCTTCTCTTATTTCCTCAGAATGTATTTTTATCATTCTGGGGAGTCCTTCTACAAGGTCTCTGCCATGGACTTCCAATGTAAGTTCTTCTTCAAGCGGATAAGCAGAACCAATATTTATTTTTATATCTTCAGATGTTTTTTCTCCTATAAGGAGATTATATTTTTTTTTCATATAATCAGAAATAGCTTCATCCATTTCATTACCTGCTATTCTTAAACTTTTTGTAATAACAATTCCACCTAAGGAAATAATAGCCATTTCTGTAGTTCCTCCTCCTATATCAAGAATAAAACTTCCGCATGGTTCTGCCACAGGTAAGCCAACACCTATTGCAGATGCCATAGGTTCTTCAACAAGTCTTACCATTCTGGCTCCTGCTTTTAAAGCGGTTTCTTTCACAGCTCTTCTTTCTACATTGGTTATTCCTGAAGGTACAGCTATTATCATTTTAGGAGGAATAATAAATTTATGCTTTGATGACCGTACCTTTTCAATAAATTTTCTTAGCATTGATTCACAGGCATCAAAATCTGCTATAACTCCATCTTTCATAGGTTTCATAGCTACAATATTGGCAGGTGTTTTCCCCAACATTTTTTTTGCTTCCGCTCCAACATTAAGCACTTTTTTTGTTTCTTTGTTTATTGCTACAATTGAAGGTTCAAAAAGAATAACTCCTTTACCACGAACAAAAATTGCTGTGTTGGCTGTTCCAAGGTCTATACCAAGGTCATTGAAAAATGCATTAAAAAATCTAAACATATTTATAATCTCCCATATTAAATTATTTATTTGTACACTTTATAATTTTATACTCTTTTCAAGATTTCTTAAAAAATCCCGTGCTTTAATAATATCAAATTCTGGATTATCCCCAACTTCTCTTTCAATTGTAAAAAATCCTGTGTATCCAATTTCTTTCATTGCTTTTAAATATTCAGGAAAATCAACATCACCTTCGCCTAATGGTTTTTCTTCCCATTTTTTATTTCCATTTTCATCCGGAAGTTTAACCCCATCCTTTGCATGTGTATGAACTATATATTTACTTAGGATTTTTACTCCTTTGACAGGGTCATCACCTGCTACCATTACAAGATTTGCCGGGTCATAATTTACCTTAATCCCAGGATTGTTGACATAATCAAGTAATTTTTTTAAAACAGTTGCCGGTTCAGGACCGGTTTCTGTTGCAAGAACTATCCCTTTATTATAGGCATAATTTCCAATTTCCGGTAAAGATTGAACCATCATTTTCCAATTTGTTTCTTTTTCATTTTCAGGAACGACACCTATATGGGTAGTTACAATTTTTACATCAATATCAAAAGCAAGGTCAATAACCTTTTTTGTTTTTTCAATAGTCCATTCCAAGGTTTTGGAGTCGGCGAAACCATGCCCAAAATCACCAACAACAGCAGAAATCTGAAGACCCAATCCCTCTACAAATTTTTTAAAATCCTCTCTGCCTGTTTTTGTAAGATTTTCAGGTGAAATTTCTCCTGATGTAATATATGGCTGAATTCCATCTAATTTTAATTCTGAAGCTTTTTTAATTCCTTGTTTTATAGGTAACTTAAAGCAATCAGGAATAACTCCTATTTTCATAATCTAATTCTCCTATTTTATTCATAAAGCCCTTCTTCAGGCATTGGTTTGGATTTTTCACATGTACTTTTTAATATAATTCGTTTACCTTTATCTGAAGATTCATGTAAAGACTCCATTATATCCAGTACATGAAAAGCAAGATTTCCATTGGCCCTGTGTTTTCTATTGGTTCTTATTGCATAAGCCATATCTTCTACCCCCAGTCCTCTATTTTGTTCTGCATATTTATGGGTTAAAGGAACCACCTGCCATTTTTTTTCTTTCTCTGTAAATATTTTAACTTCTCCTCCGAAACCATTTGGATCTGGTACACTTATAGAACCTTTTGTTCCATGGATTTCTATCAGTGGTAAATTAGATGCCCATACATCAAAACTTGTAATAACTGTACCAATTGCTCCATTTTCAAATTCAAGAAGTCCTGTTATATGAGTAGGTACTTCAACAATAATTTTTGTTCCGGATTTTGGTTGACTTGTTATTGTTCTTTCCGGAAAGGTTATTTTTGTAAAACCCATTACGCTTTTTACAGGACCAATTAAATTTATAAGGGCTGTAAGGTAATATGGCCCCATATCAAACAAAGGTCCGCCGCCTATTTTATAATAAAATTCCGGGTCAGGATGCCATGATTCGTGGCCATGGCCCACACAAAATGCTGTTGCGGATATAGGTTCTCCAATTATTCCATCATTGATAATTTTTATACATGTCTGAATACCTGCTCCTAAAAATGTATCAGGAGCACTTCCCACATATAATTTTTTTTGTTTTGCAATCTTTACAATTTCTTTTCCCTGTTTTTTATTTATAGCAAGAGGTTTTTCACTATAAGTGGATTTCCCGGATTTTAGGGAAGTAATGGCAATTTCATAATGAGATATAGGAATTGTAAGATTAACAACTATTTCTATTTCTTTATCAGAAAGAAGTTCATCAACACTATATACTTTTGGAATTCCGAATTCTTCTGCTTTCTTTTGTGCTCTTTCTTTTATGATATCAGCGCATGCCACAATATCAGTAATTTCAGATTCTTTTAATTTCTTAAAATATACACTACTTATATTCCCACATCCAATAATGCCTACTTTAACTTTTTCCATTTAATTTTCCTATCATTTAAAATCAAATTTTATTTTGCTGCCCAGAGCATACCTCTCTGAACTATTTCTTTAACTTCAGGTATATCAAAATCTTTTACCTGATGCCCTATAGATGAATAAAAAACCCTACCTTTTCCATACATTTTTTTCCATACAACCGGCATAATACAACCCTTTATCCATGAAACATCTTCTGTTCCCTTAACTATTGTTGTTGCCAATACTTTATTTGAAGGGTCAACATGCATATAATATTGTTCTGAATCAGGGACAGAAGATGTTTCATGGATAAATGTTACAGGATCATCATGGTCTGTAATATTGACTTCATATCCAATAACAGGATGGGCAACAAATTGTCCTCCAACCATAAATTGATATTCACAATCATTTCTAAAAGCATCTCCCATTCCACCATGCCAGCCTGCAATTCCCACTCCATTTTTAACAGCAGATATCAATCCTTTTAGTTGTTCTCCTGTTATTTGTCCCATTGTCCAACAAAGAACAATTAAATTCAGAGAAGACATTTTTTCTGAATCCAAAAAAGAATCAAGTGTAGTTGAAACTTCAACATCAAATCCATTTTTAGAAAGAAATGGCACAAAAATTTCTGTAGTTTCTTTTGGTTGATGGCCATCCCATCCTCCCCAGACCATCAGACATTTTTTCATTTTTTCATCTCCCATATATTTTTATAATAAATTTAATTATATCATAATATCATAAATGCCATATAATTAAAAAATTTACACTTCAAGTTTAGATTCCTAGTATTAACATAGCATCTCCGTATGAATAAAATCTATATTGTTTTTCAATAGCTATATCATAAGCTTTTTCAATTAATTGGATTCCTCCAAAGGCACAAACAAGTTCAAGATGTGTAGAAAATGGAAGATGAAAATTGGTTATAAGGCTATCTACAATTTTAAAATCAAAACCTTCTTTAATAAAAAGGTTTGTCCATTTTGAATCAGGTATAATTTTTCCATTTTCAACAGAACTTTCCAGTGCCCTTACACAGCTTGTTCCAACAGCAAATATTTTTTTCCCTTTTTCTTTGGTATAATTTATCATATCTGCTGTTTCTTTATTGATTTCAAAGAATTCTTCTCCAACAGTTTCTATATCTGTTCCTTTAATTGTTTTAAATGATGGCCAGCCAATATAAAGAGTTAAAAAGCATACATTTACTCTTTTTTCTATTAAATTATCCAGCATTTTTTTTGTAAAATGAAGTCCTGCTGTAGGAGCAGCAACTGCCCCGGGTTTCTCAGCATAAACTGTTTGATAATACTCTTTATCTATTTCTACAGGAGGTCTTTTTATATAAGGAGGAAGTGGGACCTCTCCATGTTTTAAAATTTCCTCTTCTTTATCAGTGGAAAACTCTATGATAAACGACCCATCCGGGTTTCTTTGTATGATTTTTCCTTCTATATCCGGTAAAATAAATTTTTGGCCTGTTTTTATTCTGCCTCTTATAAGGATGTTCCATGTCCATTTAGTCTCTTTTTTTAAAAGAAAAACCTCTATGTTTCCTCCTGTTTCCTTTTTCCCCGGTAGTCTTGC